>JANTGD010000017.1 GCA_024763135.1 Thiotrichales bacterium
GTCCGGGTTAATAACCGGAAGATGCTCCCCTTGGCCCGGATGGAACGTAGCGGGTTTCAGGAGCGATGAATCGAGTGGTTGCCGGTCGCACAGGGTTATTGTGCAGGTGATAGTTTTGTAGCCCGGATGGAGCTTGCGTAATCCGGGAAAATCGGAGCTGCGTTCCTCCCGGATTTCGCTGCGCTGCATTCAGGCTACTGCACTGTTTTTTCCATGACGCCATTATAGAAGATCTATTGTTCGGCCGGGTTAATAAAAGCTGGCTATTGCGAAGATCCACAACGTAGAAGTGGGGAATTTTGCGCCGCAAGATGCCGTGTTACGAATTGATCAGAGCTTCTTTAAGCTGGACGATGTACCAGAAGTCCTGCCAAATAAACAACGTATCCGCTCCCTGCTTTTCTTCATATAACCAAATAATAATGGGTAGCGTTGTAGTCCGCGTTTTACGCCGTGCAATCCATCAGCGTACCACTGCCCGCAATGTCCTTTGAAAGAGACTGGCAGCGTCAATTCGTAGAGTGGTTTTTCACGCACGAGAAACCCTTTTTTGTAAGCGTAGCTACCGGTGGTGAAATCGAAGCAGCCAATGCCTTGTTCGTGCATCAGACGCATGGTATGAAAAATCACTAATTTACCAGGAGAACATTTCGACCAGGAATGCGTATTCTGGCCAAGACGGATCATGGCCAAGCAACCTTGACTCTGTAATCCGAATAAAATCGCCACCCACTCATGGGGTTCACTATAGAGGGCGGTGACCACCAGTTCTTCTGATGCCAGACCGGAATGCACCAGTCGGCGGTAGAAAGCTTGGTAGGGTGTTTGATTGAGAATATAAGGCCGCCCTAACTCGCGCATGCGCCGAGCCTGCAAGGTTTCCATACGCTCGAGTGCATCCAGCACCTGGTCTGGTTGCTGTAACCTGATAAACCGAGCGCAGTGACCCAACCGCTGGAACACTCTATCGCTGCGCTCTAGCTCCTTGCGAAAGCGTTTACTCAACGCGGCCCGATAGTCGCTCCAGGAACCAGTCATTGTGACAATGTTTCCTGCGAGAAGCGATCTCTGCACCTTTGGATGCAGACACAGCGGATTCATCCCAAACTTCAGGTCGCCCGACATTTTTTTAAAATACAGTCGATCGGCTTTTCCCCGAAAAGCACTCCGCAGCACTTCCATTAAGGACCGCGTATTGTTCGGCGACCAGGTGACAGGTTGCAACACCAGGGGTGCGTTGTAATCGCTTACGCCCAAATCGGCAAATTCAACGCTGGATACAGTGCCCGCCCGCCGGATAATCAACGGGAGCAGAAGTAAAGGTGCTGCAGTTTCGCGATCATGCACAATGCAAGGGGCTGGAATAATGTTCGGCTGCTGTCCCAGCGTCGTGTACCAGGCTTCCAACCAAACCTGCGACTGAAAGGGCGTCGACCGCAGCAAAAAGCAATCTGCAGGCATGGCTGCAAGGCAGGCAGACCATGAAGCGAAGATGTTGACGCTGAAACTATTGGCCACGCTGTTTAACAGAGCGCTGCTCAGCTTGATCGCTGTCGAGGTGGAAACGAGTCACTTGCCCTGTCGCTCTGAGGTGAGCGAGCCAGTCGCGCACAATGCCCGTGTGGTAAAGCAACGCATACAACAGCACCTTTGCCCGGAATCCGACTCCTGTTTGCTGCGTCCGCAGCTGTTGCCACCCAAAACGATGCCGCAATACACCATTGGCCATGTTCAATTGCTGAGAGCGTTGCGCTTGCCGCGACCAATACTCCAAAGTCAGCGAAACATTGACACACGCTTCATTGACGACGCGATGCGGCGCATTTAAGGGCCAACTGAGCATTTTTCCCGGAGTAAGCGTCATTGCCGTCGCGGCAGATTCGAATGAAGGTTGATGCGTCAATTTAAATTCGGACTCGAAAATTGCTATATCCTCCAAGTCCCGACGCGTTACAAAGGGCGGCTGCGCGGGATAGATCCAAACCGTTTTACTACCCCGTATCTGCCAAAGCGACTGGTTGGGCAAATCACTATGGTAATAAACCTCCGCATGCGGAGAAGACATCAGAATACCCAACGTCGCCTGCGAAAAATCTGTCACCGGCTGACCCAATTGCATGGCAAGTTCTCCGATCAGCTGCTGTAAAAGTTCTGCGTAACGCACATCGACCGTTTCCACGCAGCGCAGATTCAACCAATACTGACCGGCAACCACCGCCTCCATCACCTGGTGACCGCTGAGCGGCCCCAGCGCTCCTGCCTCCCAGCGCTGCGGTTCGCCAGAGCCCGCCGTCTGGATGAGGCTCAGATGGTCTCGAGGATAGTGTTCAATCAGCCCGTACAGGGTCGCATCGCTAAACAGCGTAGAATGGTGCAGCGCATGATCCAAACAGAGCGGCACACGCGCCCATTGCTGACGAACGGATGCCGGCCACCCTCCCAGATACACATGCTCGTTCACATTGCCTGCCTGCGTTTAAATTCGTACCATCCTTGCTTGGACCACATTTGAGCTCCACAAGTTCGCTGCTTTGCCAACAACGCTCATCACTGGGATCGCACACACCCATGACACTTGCTCGTTTCAATCATCACCGCATTGCAATCCTTGGGTTTGGCAAGGAAGGCCAGGCTGCAGTGGCGCTATTGGCAAAAGAAATCGATACGCCGTGTATCGAGGTGCTGGAGGAAACACCTGAGCCCCTGCCCAGCCTGCAGCTCGAAATGGCTGGCCGGATGATCCCGTACCACCGCGGGCCCAACGTGTTTAACAATCTGACAAACTACGATGTGCTCATCAAATCGCCCGGGATCAGTAGTTATCGAGCCGAAATTGAGACAGCCGTCGCCGCCGGTGTGGAACTGACCTCGGGCACGCAGCTTTGGGCCGATGCACACCAAAGTGAACGGGTCATTATGATTACCGGTACCAAGGGCAAAAGTACCACCACCTCGCTGCTGACCCATCTGCTGCAGCACGCCGGCCACAAGGCAACGCTGCTTGGGAATATCGGCCAGCCGGCGTTGACGCAGTTTCATCCGACCGATCCGCCCGAACTATGGATCATGGAGCTATCGAGCTACCAGACCAAAGAACTGCAGGCAGACCCCGAGATCGCAGTACTCCTCAATCTTTACCCGGAACACACAGACTGGCATCGCAGCAACGACAATTACTTCCGCGACAAAACCCGTTTTTTGGGGGGGCTGCAGCGCGGAATGGCGATTCTCAATGCCAAAGACGACAACACCCGGAATTGGGTGTCTCCCCCGCGAAGACGACGGTACTTCAACGATGCCTCAGGATTTCATGTGCGGGCGCAACACCTCTATCAAGGCTCGCAATGTATTCTGCATACCTCGCAATTCCCTCTGCAAGGAACACACAATCTGGAAAATCTCGCCGCGGTATTGACCGTGATCGCGGAACTGGGCTACTCACCGCTCACCATGCTCGATGAATTACCCAGTTTCAGAGGACTTCCGCATCGGCTGTATTCGTTAGGAATGTCAGAGGGCATCGAATACGTGGACGACAGCATTTCCACCACCCCACAATCCGCATTAGCCGCGCTGCAGGCCTATTCGCCGCGGCCCTGCACACTGCTACTCGGGGGCTTCGATCGCCAGCTCGACTGGCATGGCTTCACCCGGGCCGCCAAAAGTTTCAATCTGCACGGCGTCGTCACCATGCCCGACAATGGCGCGCACATTGCCGCAGCGCTACGGGCAGTCCTTCCATCCCTGCCCATTATCCAGGCTAACTCATTGGAAGAAGCCGTACCCGCGGCTCAAACTATCACGCCACAGGGCGGTGTCATCCTGCTGTCGCCCGGTGCCCCCAGCTATGGTCAATTCAAAAATTATCAACACCGCGGCCAACAATTTGCCGCATTGGCGGGTTTTTCATCCACTGACGCTCTGAACAAGTCTCGCTAAACCGCCGGTCACACACGCGTACCACAGACCGGACAGCGTGGATTGCGTGGAATTTTGATCTTGTGGTAGTCGTTGTGCAGCAGATCAACGAGTAATAGGGTCCCCGTGAGGGTGGGCAGATTCAGCAACACCTTCAGCGCTTCGACGGCCTGCAGGCTGCCGATTACGCCTGGCGCAGCTGCCAGCACACCCACCCGGCTACAGGTTTCTCCCTCGCCCTCCTGAACAGGTGCATGCAAGCATTGCAGACAGGGGCTGCCGGGATCGCGGACATCAAACACCGTGACCTGCCCTTCAAATTGCATCACGCCTCCGGACACCAGCGGGGTCGCCGCTTTGACACAAGCCGCATTCACCTCGAAGCGCGAAGCCAGATTGTCGGTGCATTCGACCACCACATCGGCAGCATCGACCGCCGACTGTAACGCCTGACCTTCGAGCGCCTGTTTGCGTACCGCCACCTGGATGTCCGGATTGAGTTCCAAAAGCTGTTCCTTTGCAGAGTCGACCTTAAAACGTCCCACTGTGTTACTGCGATGGATAATCTGACGTTGCAGATTACTATTGTCCACAATATCGTAGTCGACAAGTTCCAGCTGCCCGATGCCTGCAGCTGCCAGGTACAGGGCGACCGGAGAACCTAAGCCGCCAAGGCCAATCACCAGTACGCGCGCCTGCAGCAATCGCTGCTGGCCTGCTGGCCCAATACCGCTCAGGCTAATTTGGCGGCTATATCGCTCGCTTTGCTCGGCGCTCAAATGACCCGAACTCATGCCACCCGCCCCTGCAACATTTCCCGGGCACAGGCCAATGCGTAGCGCAAACTCCCCACATCCGCCCGTCCGGTGCCCGCCAGATCCAAGGCGGTTCCATGATCGACCGAAGTCCTGATGATAGGTAACCCCAGGGTGATATTGACGGCCTGACCAAACCCCGCATATTTCAACACCGGCAAACCCTGGTCGTGATACATGGTCAGCACCACATCGGCCTGCTGCAGATGCTGCTGCGTAAACGCAGTGTCCGCAGGTACAGGCCCTGTCAAACGCATCCCTCGGGCGCGGAGTGTTTCCAACACGGGAATAATGGTGTCAATCTCTTCGCTACCCAGGTGGCCGCCTTCTCCTGCATGTGGGTTCAGACCGCAAACCAACAGGTGTGGTTCAGCGATGCCAAAACGTTGCCGCAGATCTGTCTGTAGAACGGTCATCACACGCTCAAGTCGATCCCGGGTGATCTGGTCCGCGACTTCACGAAGTGGCAGGTGGGTGGTCACCAATGCCACGCGAAGCCCGGGTATCGCAAGCATCATGACCGGATGCCCCGTGCCGCAAAAGTGGGCAAAAAATTCCGTATGTCCGGTAAAAGGAATGCCCCCTTCATTGATCACCCCTTTGTGCACCGGCCCGGTGACCACGGCATCGAACAACCCCGACAGACAGCCTTCGGCGGCCACCTGTAAGGTCTCGATCACATAGGCGGCGTTAGCGGGCTGCAATTGCCCGGGTTTTACCGACGTCCGCACGGTCACCGGCAACACGCTGAGCCCCCGCTGCGGGCGCTCAGCCTCAAAGATCTGCGCGTTAAATGCTAGCCCCAGCTCGCTGGCCCGGTCCTTCAACAGTTGCGGATCGGCGATCACCACAACATCATCCAGAGGATCGGTCTGGGCGAGTTGGATAACAAGGTCCGGACCAATGCCGGCGGGTTCGCCTGGAGTGAGCGCGAGCACCTTTAACCCTCGTCTTTTTTCAGCTCAGGCAGGCGAATGTCCACATAGGATTCCTCGCGCAGCTGACGCAACCACAGCTCCAGCTCCTCTTCCCGCTTTTGCTTGACCAGAAAATCGCGGGCTTTGCCTTTGAGCAGCTCATCGCTCGCCGGCGCTGTGCGTCGATCCATCACTTGCACGATGTGCCAGCCAAACCGACTGCGAAACGGCTTGCTGATTTCCCCGGGTTTGAGTTGCTCGAGCGTTTTTTCGAATGCCGGCACATAGGTACCCGGCGCAGCCCAGCCCAGCTCGCCACCTCGCGCCGCACTGCCCGGATCCTGAGAATACTGTTTCGCCAAGGTGGCGAAGTCAGCCTCCCCTTTGAGCAACTTCACGCGTAGCCGCTGCAGTAACGCAACGACCTCTTTTTCGGACTGTTCTTCGTTGGGCACAACGAGGATGTGCCGCGCCCGAACCTGCTCAACCAAGGGTTTGGCTGCACCACCTTTAATGTCTTCAACTTTCACCAGATGAAACCCACTGGGGCTGTGGATAATTTCGCTGACGCCGCCCACACTGAGCTGCCTCACCTGGTTGGCAAACAATGTGGGGAGTTCGTCTCCCGCCCGCCAGCCGAGATCGCCGCCCTTGAGGGCCTGCTGTCCGTCAGAATAGGCTGTGGCCAATTCGCTAAAGCGCTCGCCGGCAAGCGCTCTTTTGCGGATCTCCTCGGCTTTCTTACGCGCGGAATCGAGTTGTTTTGGTGTAGCGGCCTCGGGTACCGCAATGAGGATATGGCGCAAACGATATTGCTTATTTGCATCGGTCAAACTGCGGTTGCGCTCAAGCAGATCATTCACCTCTTGATCGCTCACCGTAATCTTGGGATCGATGAGGCGACTGTGCAGTCTCGAAATAGCCAGCTCGCGGCGCACGTTTTCGCGAAATTTGCGATAGTCCAATCCTTCCTGAGTCAATGCGCGGCGAAACTGCGTGAGGCTCATTTTATTTTCCTTGGCAATCTGCTCCACTGCCTTGTCCAGGGTAAGATCATCGATCCGGATGCCCAAGGCTTCGGCGCGCTGCGTCTGCAGTGCATCGAGAATCATTTTCTCCAAAACCTGTCGCTCCAATACGTCACGGGGAGGTAACGTGTTATCGCGGCTTCGCAACTCGTGCACAATGAGTTTCATCTCGTCCTCGAGTTCTGTACGTGTAATCACGTCCTGTCCGACCACTGCAACAACGCTGTCCAACCATTGCACTGCGCTGTACGCTGGTCCCGCCAGCAATACAGCCAACAGCACACTGATGCCTAGTTTATTGATCATTCAATCTGTACCCGGTAATGCTTTGCTCAATGAGGGATTGACCTTGTCCAAAAGACCCCAAACCCTTGAGTATCAGCTGTAAAAAATAACCGACATTATAGTCTTCCTGTTCATCCAGGATATAGCGGCGCGCGGTAAACCGCGCCTTCCAGCAACAGCTCTCATATTCCAGCCCCAGTAGCAGCTCCAGATCACGCCCGCGGGATTGTGAATACAACCACCGCCCCAAACCACGCCAGCGCGCATTGAATGGCCACGCCGCCGACAGATTGGTTTGATTAATATCGTCTTCGCTGCGAAAGCGATGTTCCAGATTCGCAATCCGATTGCCCGCCCCCCGATAGGCCACACTGGCGGTTGCCACGCGGGTTTTACGCAGATCCTCGCTGGCTATCAGGCTCATACGCGCTGACCATGGACTCTGAGGTGTATAGTTGAATTCCGCCGCGTAGTCCGAACGCCGCAGAGTTTCAATGGGTGTATCGGGCAGGGTCACACGTCGATCCTGGAAGTAATGGATCTGCCCGAAGCTCGCATTGAGCACCTCGATACCTGTCTCTCCGCTGAAGTAGCGGCTCGTCAATGCGGCAGTCAACTGACTGGTGTCTCCGATGCGGTCCAATCCATTGAAACGGTTCTCACGAAATAATGAGGAGAAGATGAACGCGGGCTCATTGGAATCGAATACGGGAATCTCGCTCTGATCCCGATAGGGGGTATAGACGTAGAATAAGCGCGGTTCCAGGGTGGCAATACCCTGCGTTTCGTCCTGACGTTCGAACACCAGACCGGAGTCGACCGAAGTGACGGGCAAGCCTCGATCAAGGCGGTGCGAGGGAGTATCGGCCGTGGCTTCCAGGTCATACCAGGTCTGCCGCCAGCTCAGCTTTGGTTTGATATACGCGCCCGGCTCGAGCCAACTGTAGCTCAAGCTGGTATTCACATCAAAACGATTGCCTGCCACCCGGCTATCGTGCGAAAAGCGAGTGAAATCCAGGCTCGTCTGTACGCCCAAATGCTCATTGAACAAGGGCAAGTCTCCCTGCAACGCCACCTGTGGCAGGCGTCGATACGGCCGGTCATCTTCGGGTATCGTCTGATCCAGGGTTTGATAGACCTGACTACGGATCAGGCCGGTCCAAAAACGATCGTCATAGCGTAAATCGGCGTGGCGTTCTAAATGCGTCTGGCTGGATTCATTCAGCCCGCTGGAAAAATCCACAAAATAGTCTCCATCGGAGACATAACCTCCCCCAAGTGACAGATCCCAATGGCGGCCGAAACGGCTCTTGTGGTCCACGGAGTATTGATACCGCTCCTGGCCAGTAACCTTGTCCCGCTTGATATAGTCGGCAGTCAAACGGCCGCTGAATTCAGCCCCGAGGTAGCGAAGCTCGTCTTCAAACATCGTTCCGCGGCGCTCCATCCAACGTGGCGTGATCGTCATATCCAACTGGGGCGCAATATTCCAATAGAACGGCAGCGAGGCCTCGAACCCGCCCGTGTCGCTGCTACCAATCTCCGGATACAGAAAGCCGGTACGGCGTTGATCCCCCACGGGAAAAGTAATCCACGGCAAATACAGCAACGGCACCCGCTTGAAGGTAAACAGCGCATGCGTGGCGAAGCCCATGCCGCGTTTCTGATCCAGGCGGATACGCCCGGCCCGAATCTTCCAATCGGGATTGTTAATGCGACAGGTACTGTAGCTGGCCTGATCGAGCTCTAATACGCCATCTTTATGCGTTACCGATTTGGCTTTACCAAACAAATGCTTGGCTGTATAAGCATATTCGACGTTTTGAAACATTCCCTGGGATTGATCCTGTAATAAGGTGGCAGCATCCGCCCGGATGAACAGCCCTTCTGCCTGCTGGCGTAGTTCGATATTCCCTTGCGCCTCGACGCGACGGGGTTCGCGCCAGGCCTTCACATGATCTGCACGCAGGGATTCACCGTCGTAGTACAATTCCACGCCGCCATCGAATAAGAGCGATTCTTGTCCGCCGCTGGTGAGTGCGTCGGCAAACACTTTCATTTGCCCCTGGGATAGCGGGGTCGACAAGGGTGCCGCCTCAAGCGTTACCGGCTCCGGGCCGCATAATGACCAATCGGGTTGCGCTGCCTGGCTGGTTAGGGTGAAAAACAAGGTTGACACACCGATGACCCAGACAGTGATGTCTGTCACACGCGCAGCCTTGACGTCGCTTTTAGAATTGAGCTGGGACAAGAAAAGCAACCTTGAAAACAAAAACGGCGCTTATAGTACATGATGGCTGGGGTGTAAAATTCCCCAAGCACATTTTTTTAACATCCAGACAGGCGTTGCTAACGAGCCAGAGGCAGTGATCAAGACGATCCGACCGGTCTCACATGACCCGCTGCGGACTGGCACTACTTTATTGGCAAGCTGCGTTATCCTAAGCATTTTATCCACTCCCTGTTTGCATGATGCACAGCTCTGACCTTAAGGACATCAACCTCGAACAAGCGCTGTTCAACGCCCGGATTCTGGCACTGCTCATCCTGATTTTGGGGCTCGTGGTACTGCTGGCTTGGCGCATGTTTGAGCTGCAGGTCGCCCAGCATTCGCATTATACGACCCTCTCCCGTCACAACAGCCTGCGACTGCGCCCCCTGCCTCCTACGCGCGGACTGATTTATGCCCGCCAGGGCGAACTGATCGCTGATAACCGGCCGACGTTCCGGCTCGAGCTCGTGCCTGCAGAGGTCGACAATCTCGCCAATACCTTGCAGCGCCTCTCTCACATCCTCACCCTGAGCGACGACGAGATCGCGCGCTTTCAGAAACAGCGTAGCCGCTCGCTGCCGACGGCGGCAGTGCCGCTGAAACTGAACCTTAGCGAGGCAGAGGTCGCCCGCTTTCATCTCGAAAAGAGACACTTTCCTGGCGTGCGTCTCAGTACAGCGAATACCCGCGTCTACCCCGCTGGTGCTGCGCTGGCTCATGTTTTGGGCTATGTGGGCCGGATCAACGAGCAGGATCTGCAACGGATCGTAGCCGCCAACTACCAAGGCACGACGCACATTGGGAAAACCGGTATCGAGCGCTACTATGAAACACAATTACACGGCATAACAGGCGTTGCGCGCGATGAAGTGGACGCCCAGGGGCGTCGCATCCGAACCTTGGAACAACAAGCACCCCGCATGGGCCGCAGTCTTGTTCTGAGCATCGATCTGGAATTACAGCGACTGGCCCGTTCCTTACTGTCTGAGCAAAGCGGCGCCATCGTTGCGATGGATCCACGCAACGGTGAAATTCTCGCGTTGGTCAGCGCTCCTGATTTCGACCCCAACTTGTTTGTCGGGGGAATCTCTTACAAGGCTTACGCAAAGCTGCGTGACAATCCTGAGCGCCCCTTGTTCAATCGCGTTCTGCAGGGCCAGTATCCGCCCGGATCAACCATCAAACCATTGACCGGACTGGCGGGACTGGAGGCGCAAACCATCGATTTTCATCAAAAAATGTTTGCGGCTGGGTATTACCAAATTCCCAATGACGCACGCAAATACCGAGATTGGCGCGCCGGTGGCCATGGTTGGATCGACATGGATGCCGCGATTGCTCAATCCTCCGACGTGTATTTTTATGACTTGGCTTATCAGCTTGGCATTGACACCCTCAGCCCGTTCTATGCCCGCTTTGGGCTGGGCCGGAAAACCGGCGTCGATCTCCCAGGGGAAGCGCGCGGCCTGATCCCAAGCCGGGGATGGAAACGCGGCCGTTACAAACAGCCCTGGTTTCCCGGAGACACCCTCATTACGGGCATTGGCCAGGGCTACATGCTCGCCACGCCACTCCAGTTGGCAAAGATGACGAGCTGCATCGCCATGCGGGGGCGCTGCCCCCTGCCGACGCTGCGCAAGCACCCTCACCCAGACGCTGAGCCGGCGCAAACCCAAACCCCGACCATTACATTAAAAGACCCGGCACATTGGGATGATATCATCACCGCAATGGAACACGTCATGCAGGCCCCTAATGGCACCGCCCATGCATCCGGCGCCGACGCCGCCTATCGAATAGCAGGTAAAACGGGAACTTCGCAGGTGTTTGGCCTGAAGGAAGGGCAAAAATACGATGCAGACACCTTACCGCGAAAACTGCGGGATCATGCCCTGTTCATTGGTTTTGCCCCCGTTGAAGCACCCCGGATCGCAGTCGCAGTAGTGGTCGAGCACGGCGGGCATGGCAGCTCTGCTGCGGCGCCTAAAGCCCGTCAATTGATGGATGCCTGGCTACAACGCCCGCTATCCGCGCAACACCCTGACAACGATGTACAGCCCTGATCAAGACTATGCACCCTCCCGCCTGAAGGCGCTGCTATGGCGATTGCGGCTCGATCCGATCCTGGTGGCGGGGCTTCTTGCATTACTCGTACTGAGCAGCCTGATACTATTTAGTGCTTCGGACCAAAACAACGCCGTCGTCCTGCGCCAGATCACGCGTTTTGCGTTCGCATTTACAGTGATGTTTGCGATTGCCCGCTTGGGTACGCATACACTCTATCTCTGGACTCCGACACTCTATGTACTGAGCCTCCTGCTGTTGCTTGCGGTGCTCGTGTTTGGCGCCAGCGGTAAAGGCGCGCAACGCTGGCTGGATCTGGGACTGATACGCTTTCAACCTTCCGAACTCATGAAACTTGCCATGCCGATGATGATGGCATTTTTTTTTGCCGAACGACGAATGCCTCCGAGTATGCGGGATATTGCCATGGCTTTTGCCCTGGTGCTGATCCCCACATTTCTCATCTATAAGCAACCCGACCTCGGTACAGCGCTGCTGGTTGCCAGCTCGGGATTGGTAGTCATCTTTCTCGCGGGTCTCCGCTGGCGGACGCTGCTGCTGATCGTGGCGACATTCGCCGCCAGCGCACCTGTCCTGTGGCATTTTATGCATGATTATCAGCGCCGACGCATACTCACTTTCATCAAACCCGAATCCGACCCATTAGGCGCCGGCTATCACATTCTCCAATCCAAAATCGCTCTGGGTTCAGGCGGATTCTATGGGCGCGGCTGGCTGCAGGGCACGCAATCACAACTGAATTTTCTCCCGGAACAAACGACCGATTTTATTTTTTCGGTCTACGGAGAAGAATTCGGTTTGCTCGGAGTATTGACATTGTTCAGCGTCTATCTGTTGCTGGTGCTGCGCGGTTTCTATATTGCATGGAACGCGCAGGATAGTTACGGCCGTTTGCTCGCGGCCAGCATCAGCATGACATTCTTCATCTATTTTTTTGTCAATGTCGGCATGGTGTCCGGTCTGCTGCCTGTGGTGGGTGTGCCCCTGCCCCTAATCAGCTATGGCGGCTCTTCCATGGTGACGTTGATGGCCGGCTTCGGTATCCTCATGGCGATTCAGAGTGAAAGAAGATTACTGACAAAGTGAGATTAAGGAAAATTTATCACTGGACTGGCCTGACCACATTGCTGTTGGCCAGCGGCACAGTGCTGGCCACCGGCGGCGCCATCAACCGGGGAGACTACCTCGGACGCAAAGATGTCGACGCCTTCATCCAGTCGATGCACGACGAACACGGTATCGAAGCGGCCCGCCTGCGGCAGATCCTGGGCCAGGCGCATCGCCAAAACCGCGTGCTCGAACTCGTACGAAAACCTGCCGAAGGGAAACCCTGGTCCGAATACCGCCCCATTTTCATGACCGAAAAGCGCATCACGGCCGGGGTAACCTTCTGGAACGAACATGCAGACCTGCTCGAACAGGCCAGTGCGCAGTACGGCGTGCCACCGGAAATCATTGTGGCCATACTCGGCGTAGAAACCTTTTATGGCACACGCATGGGCAAATTTCCGGTGCTCGACACGCTGGTAACACTCGGCTTCGATTATCCGAAACGCGCAGATTTTTTCCGCGGCCAGCTGTCTCACTTCTTATTGCTGGCTCAGGAGGAAGGCATGAACCCTATGGCACCCAAGGGATCCTATGCTGCGGCGATGGGGATGGGGCAATTTATCCCGAGTTCTTATCGGGATTTCGCCGTGGATTTTGATCACAATGGTGTGCGTGACCTGTTTCACAGCCCGGCAGATGGCATTGGCAGCGTCGCGAATTATTTTCACCGGCATGAATGGCAACCTGGAGAGCCAGTCATCGTGCCCGCGAAGGTCACCGGCAACCGCTATAAGCAGCTGCGCGCCAATGAGCGTAAGCCCGCATACAGCTTTGCTCAGTTACACTCGGCCGGCGTTACCTTTGAGGGCCCGCATCATGACGATGAGCTGTTTTCCTTCCTCGAGCTGGAAGGTAAAAAAGGCAAAGAATACTGGGTGGGATACCATAACTTCTATGTCATCACCCGTTACAATCACAGCGTAAAATATGCGCTGGCTGTGTATCAGCTCAGTGACGCGATAAAATCCCGCCGCAATCAATCAAGCAAGCCATGAAAATCTACCCTCAAGTTTCAGTTCGCCATTGGACCCTGGCGATCATGCTGGTCTCTATGATGTCCGCATGTACTACAACTCATTTGCCAAAACCCCCGGCAGGCCTCGATCTGGATAAAATTCCCGATGCAGTTCCCAAGGTCGAGCCCCGCAGTAAAACCGGCAATCCAGAATTCTACGTGCAAAACGGTATACGTTATTGGATTATTCCCAACGCCAAGGGGTACGTCGAACGCGGGCGCGCCTCCTGGTATGGCCCAAAGTTTCACCGCAAACGCACTTCCAGCGGCGAACCTTACGACATGTATAAAATGACCGCCGCACATCCAGCGCTGCCGTTGCCGACTTATGCAAAAGTCACCAATCTTGCCAATGGACGCAGCGTTATTGTCAGAATCAATGATCGGGGGCCGTTCAAGGATAAAAGAATCATAGACCTGTCTTACGCCGCTGCCTACAAACTGGGAATGGTCAACCACGGCACTACCGAAGTGGAGCTGCGAGTGATTGACCCGGAAACCTACGTGCCAGCCACTGCGGCCCATCAACCGGTCGCAAGCCCAGCTGCCGTGAGCAACCCTGCCGCAACCGTCGCCCCCAATGCTGCGGCGGCTGAGCAACCCACTGCGGCCAACCAAGCCGAGCAGACCCGTGCAGAACCTGCTACCCAAGTAGCCGCAAAGCCCGCAGCCGAAGTTGCGGTACAACCGCCAGAGAAAGGTATTTTCATTCAGGTTGGGGCATTCTCCAATCTGGAAAATGCCAAGCGTGCTCAGGATAAGCTCGCTGCAATTCAGCCACATCCAGTGTTAATTTCTCCCGTACAGGGAAAATATAAAACGCTGCAACGGGTACAAATCGGGCCCTTCGAGAGCCGGGAGGAAGCCGGACGCTTAGATGGACCACTCAATGAGCTAGGCTTTATCAATTACCATGTTATTGAACGTTGAGACCAGATGCGCCCATCGACCAGGAAACCCAATGCGCCGCAGCGCCTTAAAATTCAACCAAGGAAGCGAAACTAACCGATGACCATACGCCTGCTTGCAGTTTTTCTACTGTTTTTTTCTACAACGCTAAGCTTTGCTCGGCCAATCCCCACACCGCCACCCTTAAGTGCGAAAAGCTATCTTTTGGCGGACGCGCAGAGCAACCACCTGATTGCCGAACACAATATCGACGAACAAATCGAACCGGCCAGTATCACCAAAATCATGTCCGCCTATCTGATCTTTCAGGCGCTGACCGATCAGTTGATCAGCGAAGCAGATGATGTACTGATCAGTGAGAAAGCGTGGCGTATGGAAGGCTCACGGATGTTCATCGAGGCCGGCAAGAAAGTCCCTGTGAAGGCTCTGCTGCAGGGTATGATCGTTCAGTCCGGCAATGATGCCACGGTTGCACTGGCTGAGCATGTCGCGGGTTCCGAGGAAGCGTTCGTCACGCTGATGAATGACCAGGCAAAAATGCTGGGCATGTCCCATACCCATTTTATGAACAGCACCGGCTGGCCCGACCCCAACCATTACACGACTGCGCGCGATATCTTGACGCTGACCCAAGCATTAATTCACGATTTCCCACAGTACTATCACTACTATTCACAGAAAACCTTCACCTATAACGGCATCTCCCAATCTAACCGCAACCGCCTGTTGTGGCTGGACAAACGGGTCGATGGTGTGAAGACCGGGCATACCGAAACAGCGGGTTATTGCCTGGTCGCTTCAGGCCAGCAAGACGATATGCGCCTGATCTCAGTGGTTTTAGGCACCAAAAGCGACAATGAGCGAACCCGCCAAAGCAAAGCCTTGCTGGACTACGGGTTTCGGTTCTACGAAACCAAACGGCTTTACGCGGGAGGTGAGCCACTGGCCGATGCCAAGGTCTGGAAAGGAGATAAAGACACCGTCGGCCTGGGCATCGCTGAGGAACTCTATGTCACCTACCCAAGAGGACAGTATGGAAACCTCAATGCACAGATCGATCGGCCCAAGTATCTGGAAGCGCCTTTGAGCCAGAATCAAGTCATTGGCAGTGTCAAACTCTCCTTAGATGGCAAACCACTGGCCGAAAGGCCTTTGATTGTTTTGGAAGAGGTCCAAGAGGGCGGTATTGTCAGCCGGTTGATCGACTCACTGCGACTGATGTGGGAAAAATGACTGATTCAGACACAGATGAAAGCCTGATCGAATTTCCTTGCGCATTTCCGATTAAAGTCATGGGTAAGGATCCGGAGCGTATGCGTGAGGTACTCGCCGAGGTACTCACGCGACATGCACAACCTCCAGACCCGGCAGAAATGACCGCGAAGGGCAGTCGGACCGGGCGCTTCACCAGCATTACCGTGATGGTACAGGCACAGAACAAGGCGCAGCTCGATTCTATTTACCAGGACCTGACCGATTCAGCCCATATTATGATCGCCCTTTAAACGCCACAGACGATCAGTGCTGCGATGAAACCGAACCCGCCCCTCTTGCCATCCACTGTCCCCGGGCATACCCGGGTGGATACTGAGGCCGCGGTGGTCCAGGTACGGCGACTCGGCCTGCAGGACTACCGAGAAAGCTACGCAGCCATGCAAGCCTATACACAATCACGCAGCGAATCGTCCCAAGACCAGCTCTGGCTGCTGGAACATTTTCCCGTCTTTACCTTGGGACAAGCCGCCAAACCCGAACATTTACTGGCTCCGGGCGACATTCCCGTAGTCCGGACGGACCGTGGCGGCCAGGTCACCTATCATGGCCCTGGTCAGCTCGTGACCTACCTCTTAGTGGACTTAAAGCGGCGCCGCCTGGGCGTTCGCCCCCTGGTCACGCTGATAGAATGCGCCATTATCCAGCTTCTGAATGAATTTGGCATTGAATCGCAGGCTCGGGCGGATGCCCCGGGCGTCTACGTGGAAGAGGCGAAAATTGCTTCCCTGGGGCTGAGAATCCGGCACGGCTGCAGCTATCACGGCCTGGCGCTCAATGTTGCCATGGATCTGGAACCCTTTCAGCGCATCAATCCATGTGGCTTTAAGGGCCTGCGCGTCACCCAGTTGCGCGCCTTGGGCGTAGAACATCCGATTGACGCGGTTGCCGACAGATTGAGTGAAATCCTGCTTGCCCGACTTCCCCCATTTCGCACCAAGGCGATGAATCCGTCAGAAGAATAGAGACTGTCGCCTACCAAGCCTGCGCCGTATCAACATGCACTGGCCAGTTATCCATCTCAGTCAGCTTGATCGCGCAACACAGTGCACACCACCGATCGATCACTGCGCGGGCCGTCAAACTCACAGAAAAAGAGATTCTGCCAAGTCGATAACCCTAATTTTCCGTCGATAACTGGCACTGTTTCCGAGGGGCCAACAAGGCCGGATTTCAGGTGTGCGTCACCATTGCCATCCTGGGCATCGTGTAGCCATACGCCCCGCGGTATCAGCTTCTGTAACAGGTGAACCACATCTGTCTGCACGCTGTCGTCCCAATTTTCCTGGATCATAATGCCTGCGGTGGCGCCCTGAGCGTAGACATTGACGAGACCCTGTTTGATCCCGCTGCCGCTGACCACGGCCTCGACCTGCCGGGTGATATCAATCAGTATTTCGCGTTTTTGCGAACTCAGGTGAATAATTTCCCGCATCAGGGCGCCTCATCAGGAACAAATTTTAAGACATTACCATTGATACAATAACGTTTGTGAGTCGGCGGTGGTCCATCATTAAACACATGCCCAAGATGGATCCCCGAACTGGCACTGCGGACTTCGATGCGATGCATGCCGTGAGAGTTGTCTTCGTGCAGGGTGACTGCACCTTCGACCGGCGCAAAAAAACTAGGCCAGCCGGTGCCACTATTGAACTTGGTATTGGCTTTGAACAGGGTTGCTCCGGTCACGGGATCGACGAACCGCCCCGGTCGTTTCTCATCAAGATGGGACCCGGTAAATGCCCGCTCAGTACCTTGTTCGTACGCAATCTTGCGCTGCTCCGGGGTCAGCAGGCGGAAACCCAGCCATTTCCAGAAGCGCGCCTGATCACCATTGTAGCCGGTATAACGTGATACCTCCCGACCCTTCTCGAATAACACGATGGTAGGTGTTGCAAACAAGGGCTTCTCCAGCTGCCAGTCCGCTGGTGGTTGGGTTTCCAAAGTGGTGACAATCGGCACTTCTGCATTCCATTGATTCAAGATCTCTTGACGAAACAAGCGACAGAATTCGCACTCTTTTGCCTCGAATACGATCAGTTGCCGGTCTCGATCAAGAGATGCCACATCCAACTGAGATTCTGATTTGGCCGTCGTCTCTGAGTGGCCTCCGGGATAGGCCACGCCCGTCCCGCCCAGACCACAATACCCTTTGGGATGCTTTTTCAGGTAGTCCTGATGATATTCTTCCGCTTTCACATAATTGCGCAGGGGCGCGATCTCTGTGGTTATTTCAGGCAGACCCGCTGCGTCCAAGGCCTGTTGATAGCGATCTCGTGTTGCGATTGCCAAGGCGTGCTGCGCATCATCACTGTAATAAACTGCACTGCGATAATTACTGCCGACATCATTTCCCTGACGGTCACCCTGGGTAGGATTGTGGCTCTCCCAAAACTTGATGAGCACCGTTTCGAGATCGACCTTGGCAGGATCAAAGGTCACCTTGATGACTTCGGCATGATTTTTTTTACGACTAATTCCCAGTTGCAGCAGTTTTTCGTGCAGCAAAATATCGCGGTAACCGGGCTCATCCAGATCGCCGCCCGCATAACCGCTCTCCACATCGATCACGCCGGGAATCTCCGACATACGTTTTTCTGCCCCCCAAAAACAACCCATACCCAGCACAATAGACTCGGTTTGGGCTGCGGAAATGGATAGATTCGCCATAAGCAATACTCCCATCAGTATCAGTCGCGCAAAACTCAGCATAAATCAATTCCTACAATAGATGACTACGGTACCAAGTACATCGTCAACACGATATTGGCGGCTACAGCATCCTCACTACAGCCCCTATTCTGGGACAGCCTCCTGGCACACTCAAAAGAAACCCTGATACGCAGCATTCATAGTTTCCGGCAGGCGTAGCGCCCTGCCTCTTATGAGATGGGTAAGCCACCCGGAGATAATGAAGATTAAAGCAGACCTATCAGGTTTGCCAATGCGCCCACGGGCACACTGCTAAGCAATACGCCTCAGCTAAGAATTTGGATACAGGGGGTTGTTTGGCACAGGGAGGAGTAAGCCCGGATATAACGACTATGTGATGATCATTGACACTTGTAAACTCACATTTTTTGCCTTGATCCGGTGTATTTCAGGGGCAATCTGAGCCGTGACTTCAGGTTTTGACGACTCTCTGAGTAGTTACAGGCAATCAGTCGTAACCGTTGGTTAACCTAAAAGCCTCAGTTGGATCACAAAAGT
>JANTGD010000018.1 GCA_024763135.1 Thiotrichales bacterium
TAAACTGGGCGAGGTACTAGTATTCTGTATACTTTTTTGCACTTCCACGTACCAGTTCAACCGGGTACTTTTGCGCATTCAACGCGATCTTTTCACGCACACTATGTTTGAGATCGATTCCCAATTGATCGGCAATGCGCACGAGGTATACGAAAACATCGGCAATCTCATGGGCAACTTCCTTCTCTTTCTCAGGCTCAAGCTGCCGGCTTTGGGCCTCGGTCATCCATTGAAAATGTTCCGCTAATTCACCAGCCTCTACCATCAGCGCCATTGCAAGATTCTTAGGCGACTGAAATTGCGCCCAGTCTCTTGCCTCAACAAACTCCCGCAACTCATCCCGGACTTCGTCCAAAAAATCGGTCTGCATCTTTCAACTCCTCTCTATCACCACGGCAATCATTTTCGTGGAACCCTGCCACACCATCATGTAACGAACACTAGAAATTTTTATAGATATTTTGTCTATCGGCCTGAGTCTTGAACAAACGCAAAGTCCACATATATTCTTCTGGAGCAAGATCAATCATCTGCTCCAATGCCTGATTCAGCTTCGTCGCATTCTTGACGGGGTCATCTGATGGAAACTCAGATAACGCAGGAAAGATACGTGTGACATATACGTGGCGGTTCGCATCATAATAGGTCATCAAAGGCAGCACAGCCGCATGACTGAGCTTGGCCAACCGCCCCACCATAGGCAGAGTTGCCTTTGGCTGACCATAAAATGGTGCAAATACTGACAACGCCGGTCCGTGATCTTCATCCGAAAGTGTATATAACAGTGTGCCACGCCTAAGGGCACGGGTGTAAACCAACATGCCGGCCTCACGGTCGAACACTTCGCTACCAAAACGCCTGCGACCATGTCGCACCCACCAGTCTACAACGGGATTTTTAAGCGCGTTGTAGGGGCCGACGCCCGTCTCTCTGAGGCTAACCGACAACGCACCAAAATCCAATCCGGCACTATGGGCGACGTGGAAAATTATATTTTTCCCTTGGTCTCGCGCTTGCTCACAATGCTCCCAACCTTCCAATGCCTCGAGTCTTCGTAAACGGCGGATGCTGGAAAACCAAATCAAGCCGACATCCATCAAACTACGTCCCATGGCTTCAAAATGTGCTCGATTGACGGCGTCGCGCTGCGCTTGAGTCCAATGCGGGAAACAGTGTTGAAGATTGGCATCGATGATATGCCGACGTTTCCGATTGCGTCGCCATGCTACGCGGCCCAGCAATTTTCCGAATGCATGTCGCATAGTGCGAGGCCATTGCGTCACCAGCCAGAAAAACCCGATTCCCAGCCACGTTGGCGCATAGCGAGGATGAAGCAGCGCGAGCGGGACACGCTCTCGTTGCCCAGAACGCCGCTTCATACGCTTGGCTCGGCCTTTTTTTGCGCTACCAGCGCAGCTTCATTGCGTAACCCTAAGCGTGTATCGCCCAGAAGACCTTCCTCGCGATAAATTCGGATATGCAGTTGCTCGAAACTACGCAGCAACTCGTTGGAACGTAATAGAAATTCTGGCGTGCGTGGCCCCGGTGCATCCGCGAGTCTTTCTGCTGTGAACGTTTGATAAAACAATAAGCCACCGGGATTGAGAGCCTGCTGGATCCACTGAAACAAGGGGCGGTAGAGAAAATAGGACACACAAATCACATCAAAACACCCGCGTGGTAGCGTTGCATGCTCTAAATCCAAAACCTCGGCTCGTATCGACAAACCACGCTCCCGCGCGCAGGCATTGAGCTTATCTACAGCCACTGCACTGATATCCCAAGCGGTCACCGCCAGCCCTTTGCTGGCCAGTAACTGCGCGTTGCCTCCCAAGCCGCTCGCGAGCTCCAATGCCTGCCCCGTCTTAGGTAGCAGATGTTGAAACTCATTGAGCACCCATACGGGCTTTGCTGCTGAGCACTCGCTTGCAAGGTAGCGCGCATCCCATTTTTGACTGTCTTTGATCATCGCCGCCAAAATGCTGGAGTGAGTATTACCAATAGGGTGAAGATTTCCAGGCGCCCCATTAACATCGCCAGACTGAGCACTGCTTTTTGCAGCACAGACAGTTGTGCATAGTTTTGTGCCACATCCCCTAAGCCTGGCCCCAGGTTGTTGAGCATGGCAGCGACCGCTGAAAACGCCGTGACTTGGTCTAACCCAGTTGCGATCAGCAATAACATGAAAATGACAAAAATAAACACATACGCGGAAAAGAATCCCCAAACCGCTTCGATAATCGGCGCTTGAAGAGGTTTTTGGTCGACCTTAACAACCAGGGTTGCATTGGGGTGCACCAGTTTTGTGGTTTCCCGAATTCCCTGACGAAACAAGATTAATACCCGAATGACTTTCATGCCTCCACCAGTGGAACCAGCACATCCACCCACAAAGCTCAAGAATATTAGTAACACCGGCACAAATGCGGGCCAGGCCGCAAAATCCTGAGTAATAAATCCCGTGGTTGTCGCAATAGATACCGTATGGAAAATGCCCTCCCGTAAGGTTCTGGTGATATCTTCAGAATGCGGATAGGAATGCGAAAACAAGTACAGACAGACAAGTAGTGTTGCCACACCAATGGATAGAAAAAATGTTCGGAATTCTTCGTCTTGCCAATAGCTCCGCAGACTACGGTGATGTAAAAAAGAAAAATGCAGCGCAAAATTGACTCCGGAAATCAACATAAAAACCACTGCCACCATTTCAATTGCCGGGCTGTCAAAATAGCCAATACTCTTGTCATGCGTGGAGAATCCACCGATTGCAACGGTGGAAAAGCTGTGCATCAAGGCATCAAAACCATCCATACCGGCAAGCCAATAAGCCGCCATACACGCCACGGTCAATAGGAGATAGATATACCAAAGCGCCTTAGCAGTTTCGGTAATTCTGGGTGTGAGTTTAGAATCTTTCATGGGCCCCGGGGTTTCGGCGCGATACAGCTGCATGCCACCGATCCCAAGCATGGGCAAAATAGCCACCGCAAGCACAATGATCCCCATGCCCCCGAGCCATTGCAATTGCTGGCGATAGAACAGGATACCTTTTGGCAGTTCGTCCAGCCCCACCAACACCGTCGCCCCAGTCGTTGTCAAACCTGAAACGGACTCGAATATGGCATCAATTACGCTAAGCTGCGGATAGTCCGACAGCACCAGTGGCACCCCCCCGGCGAGTCCCAACCCAACCCAAAACAGCAACACCACAACAAATCCATCGCGCAGTCTCAGCTCATGCTTATCATGCCGCACCGGAATCCAAATCATTAGCCCTACCAACAATAACAGGGCAAACCCTTCGAGAAAGGGCATGACAGTATGGTCCAGGTAAATCAGTCCCACCAGGGCAGGTGGCAACATGGTGACGCTGAAAATCATCAGCAGCAGACCCAGAATTCTCAGAACAACACGATATTGCATGAATTGCGAGGGGGATTATTTACCCAAAATTTAAATAATTAACTACAACGCGTCGGCTCAGCGCCGGCTCGCGACCCGGAGGGACGTTTCTCATAATACACGGGTCATCGCGATTTGCACGGATGTTGGAAATCCATTACGCAGTCAATTGTGCACACCAACTTTTTGATTACTTATGGAAGCTCTGATCAATTCGTAACACGACATCTTGCGGCGCAAAATCGCCCTCTTCTGCGTTGCGGATCTTCGCAATAGCCAGCTATTACCTAAGATCCGCGCCTTGCACTGCTCGATTTTTCACCACAATCTGCTCGCACCAGAATTAATCAGAGCTTCCTTATAAAAAGGTCACGCGTACCTGAAACAGTCGTTCAACTTCGGGAATGCGCCGCCGGTTAGCGACCAAAATTATCACGTGGTCCTCTGGTTCTATCACCGTGTCTCGATGCGCCATAATGATCTCGTCTCCGCGTACGATTGCCGACACCCAAACCCCTTGAGGTAGTTTAATTTGTGCCACCCGCCGCCCAACCACTCGGGAAGTGTTCGCATTCCCATGCGCAATCGTTTCCATCACCTCGGCAGTCCCCCGATGCAAAGGCTGCACCGCAACAACGTCCCCTCGACGCACATGCTTCATCAACCCGCCCAAGGTGACCTGCTGTGGCGAAATGGCGATATCCACAATGCCGCCGCCTTCCACTAACCGTGTATAACTGGGTTTGGTCACCAGCGACATCACTTTGCGCGCACCCAGCTGTTTAGCAAGCATCGCTGAAAGAATATTGGCTTCATCGTCATTGGTTACGGCAACAAAAATATCTGCACTATCGATATTCTCGTTTCGCAGCAATTCTTCATCGGCAGCATCGCCTTCAAAAACTATCGTATTCGACAGGGCCTGAGCGAGGTACCGCGCTCTAGCAGTATCCCGTTCGATCACTTTTACCTGGTGCTCATCTTCCAGGGCATCCGCAAGTCTTTTACCGATATTTCCGCCACCGGCAATGGTGATCCGCTTATAGGGACGATCCACCTCACGCAACTGTTGTATCACTTTCTGAACATGCTCTGGGGCCGCCAGAAAAAATACTTCATCCTCTGCGAGGATCCGTGTTTCACCCTCCAGACTAATCGCCATATCCCGTCGGAAAATCGCCGCAATGCGGATATCCAAGCCGGTAAGCAGTTGCGGCAGATCTGCAAGACGGGCGCCCTCCAAAGCAGCGCGCTCTTGAACTTTCACTGCAACCAGTTGCAGTCGAGCATTCGCAAAATTCACTACCTGTAATGCGCCCGGGTGACGAATCAAACGATGGATGTACTCTTTGACAAGGTCTTCGGGGCTGATAACGACATCGATCGGCAGGGCATTTTCACTATAGAGCGCGGCATAGCGCAGATAGGCGCTGGTACGCACTCGCGCGATTTTTTTAGGCGTATGGAATAATGTATAGGCTACCTGACAAGCGACCATATTGACTTCGTCGCTATTGGTGACCGCCACAATCATATCAGCATCTTCGATGCCCGCGCGCTCCAAAACATCAGGGCGTGAGGCATGCCCACCCACCGTGCGTAGATCGAGCCGATTCTGCAGGTCATGCAACACCTCCGCATGGCTGTCCACCACCGTGATGTCATTGGCCTCGCTGGCTAAGTGCTGCGCCAGCGAACTCCCTACCTGCCCCGCTCCCAAAATAATGATTTTCATCTGTGTTGGCGTCTAACTATTCTTTTTGGGAGAAATACCCAACGCACGCATTTTTCGATAGAGATGGGTCCTCTCCATACCGACACGTTCAGCAAGACGGCTGACATTTCCTTTGCACAACTCCAACTGACGCAACAAATACTCCCGCTCAAATACCTCGCGAGCTTCACGCAAAGGCAATTCCATCACCTCCCGCGGCAAACCCGCAGTCATTTGTGCCTGAGCTACCCGGTCTCGCACCAGTGCTTCTTCGACCTCTTCCTGAGAAATTTCCGGCCCCTCGCCCATGACCAATAAACTTTGTACCAGATTGCGCAATTGCCGAATATTTCCTGGCCAACTAAAATAGCGGAGATAATTTTGCGCCGCGACGGTAAAGTGCCGATACGGCAAGCCATCACGATTATTGAAGTAATCAACGTAAAAATTCAATAAGGCTGGAATGTCTTCTGCGTGTTCACGCAACGCTGGTACCTGTATGGGTAAGACATTCAAATGGTAATACAAATCTTCCCTGAACAACCCCTTGTTGATACGCTCGCTGAGATCATACTGCGTGGAAGCCATAATACGCGCCTCTAAGGGCAACTGCCGCGTACCCCCCACGTGAGAATAAAGCTTCTGTTCAACCACTGCCAACAGCACACCCTGTGCACTCAAATCGAGGTCTGCAATCTCGTTGAAATACAAGGTGCCCTTACCCGTTTGATCCAGCAAACCACCCGTAGAGGCACCTTCTCGCCCCAACAGCTCCTCGGCAAAACTCTGATCCTGCAAAACACCCGGCGAGACTTCGACAAAGGGGTGCTCGGCACGCGCGCTAAGTGCATGGACATAGCGTGCAGTAAACGTTTTACCCGCCCCTGCTTCGCCCAAGAAAAGGAGCCAGGTTGAATGTTGCGCAGCGCGCTGGCAAGCTTCACGCACCTCTTGCATTGCCTGGCTATCACCCACGGGTTCGAGCAGGGGCAATGGTGTAGACCCAGCTGTAGCAGTTTCAGCCATTTCGGCCTTATAGGCGTTTAACGCTTGATGGGTAACGCGCAAAAGTTTCGCCAGCGACAGTGGTTTTTCAATAAAATCGAAGGCACCCAAACGCGTTGCCTCTACCGCTGTTTCCACCGTTCCGTGGCCTGACATCATCACTACTGGAAACGATATGTCCTCTTTGTCTTTCCAGGATTTCAACAAGCTAATGCCATCCTCTCCCGGCATCCAGATGTCCAACAACACCAAATCAGGCTCATGGGCGCGACGCTGTTCACGCGCCTGTTGCGCATTTTCCGCAGTCGCCACAGAAAACCCTTCATCCTCAAGAATATCCCGTACCGAATTCAGGATATCGGGTTCATCGTCTACAATTAGTATGTGTTGTGTGGTCATTGTGTTCACTGTCCCTCTTAAGCAAGCTGTTAATTCGGCTGACTCGGCCTCACCCAAACCTTTCATCCGCCACGACCTCACGCGAAACCCCGCCACTCACGCTTGCGGCGATTCCTCTGTATAGGGCAAACGAATCACGAATTGCGCACCACCTTCCGGGCGATTGCTTGCAGAAATCACGCCCCCATGCTCTTCGACAATGCGTTTGGCAATCGCCAACCCCAACCCGGTGCCTTTGGCCTTATCTGTCACATAGGGCTCAAAAATCCGGTCTAACAGTGATTCCGAAATGCCTGGCCCATTGTCCGCCACGCGTAATTCAATATACCGACCTTGTGCGCTGTCGTGAAAATTGGTTTCCAGCATCACACGATGCTTTCCCTGTCCGTCGCCAGCATTGGCTTCGACTGCATTTTTAATGAGATTATGCAGCACTTGTCGCAACCGCGCTTTATCTCCAAGAATCTCAGGCAGGTCCTGCGCGAGTCTTAAATCAAACTCAACCGCTTGATCATATCCGCCATAGAGATCCGTCACTTCACGAATCAGTGCATTGATGCTCATGCTTTGCTTTTTTGCCGGCGGCGGGCTCGCATAATCGCGGAACGTGTTGACCATCCCCTTCATGGCCTCGACCTGATTGACAATCGTTTGTATGGAACGCGAAAGTATCTCCTGCAACTTGGGCGGAAGCGCCGAAGACAAGCGATGCTCCAGGCGTTCGGCAGATAGTTGTATCGGCGTCAATGGATTTTTGATTTCGTGCGCCAATCGACGCGCCACTTCTCCCCAAGCCGCATCCCGCTGCGCTTTGATCAAAGAGGTTACATCGTCGATAACAATTGCGTAACCGCCATGTTGCTCCTGCTGGCCTGGCAATTCCACACCCCGGCAGATTAATACCTTGCGCCCTGAATCACCAAATAGCGTCACTTCCTTGGTCCAGTCGGGCGCCAATCGCAGCAGCTCGGGAATCAATTGATCGTAAAAAGCCTGCAGGACAGGTCTGAGCTGCGCAATCTCGGCGATATGCTGCCCAGTAAAGGACGCCAGGGGTTTATCCATTTCCAGAATTTGATTCGCAGCCTCGTTCGCCGTACGGATTCGCAAATTCTCATCGAGCGTTAGAACTCCTGATGACAAGTGATCCAAAACTGCCTGCAGATAACTGCGTTGACTTTCGACCAGGCGCTGGCTCAGTTCTGCTGACTCCTGAGCACGCTGGATTTTCGCAGTCATTGCATTGAAAGATTCCACGAGAAATCCCAGCTCATCGTGATGTATGACCGGTAGGCGCTGCCTGTAATTACCTTCAGAGACTGATTTGGTTGCGCGGACTAATTCTTTGATTGGGGCGAGCAATTTACGCGTCATAAAGAATGCCGCCCAGACAGAAAACAAGGTTGTCAGCAGCAACACCAAAGAGAGCGTGATCCGAAACGATTGCTTGAGAGGCCGATTTAAAAAAGCCAGTTGCTGATAGCGCGCGTGCGCATTTTCCACCGCTTCGGCTAACTCACCCATGCGTGCCGATACGGAGAAAACGGCCACCAAGGTTCGCGGTTGCACACCCGGATCCACAGTCTGCTCCCGTACGATGACGCGAATATGCATTCCACCCGCTCCCTGAGGTTCCAAGCCAACATAATGATCGTTGTGAGCAAGGTAAACCAGCATTTGCTGACTCGGCAGCTCTGGAACACGAAACTCAGTGGTCCGGCTACTCGTCGCAACAATTCGCTGATTAGGCGCCAGCAAGGTCAAGTCCAATGCGCCCAAACGATCCAGGTAGCGATCCAGCACGACACTCACCATAGCATCGGGCTGTCCCTGCAACTCATGCAAGACCTCGCTAGTCTGTTCCAACCGAACTTGCTTTTGAAAGTCAAAGGAACGCTGGCTCAACTCCAGTGCATTATTGAGCGTTTGTTGAATATCAACATCAAACCAGCGATCCAGGCCACTGGACAGGAAACGCACGGAAAACGCCCAAACGATAAAAACGGGCACCACCGCAGTAAACACAAACATCAGAATCAACCGGGCTGCAAGGCGCGATCCCTCAGCACCCACCAATAAATCACGCAGCAATGCCACGACACGCCACGCGATGATGACAGCCAACACGAGCAACATGACCACGTTGAACCCTAACAGCCAAATATAAAACTCGCCGAAACGGTCCGATTTCTGAGCGGCATAGCCCATGAAATACAACGAGAAGACAATCAGCCAGAACAGGCCGAGGATAGGCAGTGCTGATCGCCATGAACGCCACATATCAGCGCACCCCAGTCCGGATTGTGCGGCTATCTGGTACTCCAACAAGCGTGTGCTGAGGGACACGACACGCCAGAAAGCGGTTAGCCGCTAGTGGGCCGTGCGGAAAATAAGGTGAGGGCCAGCCCACAAGCCGCGCTTTGCAGCGAATGACTGCTCCCTTCGCAATACGCATAGCAACGTGGATGACTGCTTTCTGGCTCGCCCGGCGGAAGAGACCCAAAGCGTTCGATACGGCTTTAGGGGGCTTGGCAAGGGAACAACCAGTGCCTGCAACCGTGCGATTTTTGTGGGCGCGCACCTCCAGTCCACTCTGAGAAAACACGTTGCACGGCCTGTCTGGTTTGAACAACACGCTTATTGCTCGCCGGCTGCTGTGAGACGCAGCTCTATCCATGGCGTACTCGCACGCCACTCTTTTTTAAAATAGGCTTTCACACGCAGCGGTACCGGCAGCGCGTCCTGAGCCAAATGAAATCGAATGCGCGCCAGATAACGCTCGTTGCTGACGAGCAGATGCTTGTCCCAAAGCGGCAGCTGCTTGATCTGCCCCATATAACGCAAGGCAGCCGTGAGGCTCGGAAAACTTCGTTGTAGATCGGTGTTAAGATTTCGCACCAAATACTGCTTACTGAGGGAGTGATAGCTGAGTCGATAGCGCTGCTTCAGTGATGCAACATGATCATCCCAAACCAGACGCCGCTGAGCATAGAGGTCTACATCCAAGTCGAACAAGAGTGGCACCCCGTTCTCTAGAGCACGCTGCATATGATCACTCAATCGCAGCTTAAACTGACCATCCAAGCGATAGACTCCATCACTCACGGAGATTGCAATGCGCTCAGGCAGGAAGTCAGGACTGTCTGCCCACACGGGTTGACTGAGCAACACGACCAGCATGACCCAGAGCTGAGCGCTGCGCCATCCTGCTAGCTTGATATCATGAGACATTCCCACTAAGTCGCCACTTTTTTCAAACAGGCGTAGTAAAAGCCATCCATCTCAGCATCACCCGGCAGTATTTGCCAGCCAAGCATCGCTGCCCCACTGGGTGTCTGGCAGTCTTCTGCCAGGTAGGCATCCGCCGTGCGTTCGAGGAACGCCTGCGTTTGTTCCGAATTTTCTTCAGGCAATATCGAACAGGTCGCGTACACCAATCTTCCCCCCGGTTTGAGTGTACGCCATAAAGCATCCAATAGGCGACGCTGCAGCGCCACCAGTGCCACGATATCCTCAGGTTTACGATGCAATTTAATATCAGGATGACGACGGATCACGCCAGTTGCAGAGCAAGGTGCATCCAATAGGATACGGTCGAATGTTTGCCCATCCCACCAACTTTCCAATGCGCCAGCATCGGCCTGTAGCAACTCGGCGGAATAACCTGATCGGGCAATGTTCTCCTGCAAACGGGGGATCCTTTCGCTGGCGGCCTCAATGGCATACAGCTCCGCACGCCCCCCTGTCATTTCCAGTAGATGCACGGTTTTACCGCCTGGAGCCGCACAGGCATCCAGAATCCGCTCTTGAGGTTTCGGCTGCAAACACCAAGCTGCAAATTGGGCGGCAGCATCCTGCACAGAAACCAGGCCCTTATGAAACCCTGGCAGCTGTGCGACATCTACGGGCTGTTGCAAAATGAGTGCGCTGGCGACTTCAGAGTGAGGTTCGACAGCCAGACCCGCTTGCTGACAGAGATCCGCATAGTCATCCCGCGAAATTCGGTGCAGGTTCACCCTCAGCACCATGGGCGCCTGACTCGACAAGGTATCGGCAATGCGTTCCCACTGCGCTGGATAGGTTGTTTGCAAACGATCCAGCAACCACGGTGGTAAGAGGTGTTGGGCCGCCGCCGAACTGGCCCGTGCTCTGGCCAACAGCGCGGTGCTTTCGCGCACAAACCGGCGTAGTAACGCATTGCTGAGCCCAACTGCCCAACGACGTTCGGATTTGACGAGCTGCACGATGGTATTGACGATGGCGTAATCGGGTCGCCGACCTTCAATCAATTCGAAAAGCCCGATATACAGGTAGCTTGTGATGATGGCGTCTTTACGCTTGAGGGGCTTGGTCAGTAGCTCCGCCAGGAGCGCTTCAAGCAACTCGATGTGTCGCAGCACCCCATAGGCAAGCGCCTGTGCGGTCGGGCGTTCCTCTTCCCGAGTCTGTTGCAGATAGTAAGGCAGGGCACGGCTGAGTGACGCACCCCCACAAACAGCATGGACAATCACTGCTGCTGCAGCTTGCGCTACCCATCCGGATCGGCCCATGGCTCAGCGCTCAAGTGTTGTGAGACGCTCACCCAACAAGCTGCGCGCGTTAAGAAACTGCGCGGCCGTCAGCGGCTTTCCACCAGGCAACTGTAGCTGGGTCAGCCACAGTCCCCCACCCCCCGTCCTTACCAGGATACCAAGCGCACGATCCTCCGCCAGCACCGTACCTGCAGGCGCGTTAGTAGAATCGTCAGTCGCTAATTCAGCTTGATAGATTCGCAGCACCCCTGCTTGACAAGCTGTTTGCGCCACAGGCCAGGGATTGAATGCCCGGATCTTTCGATCGATCTCTACCGCTGAGCGTGACCAATCAATCCAGGCCTCGTGTTTTTCGATCTTCGGTGCATAGCAGGCAACGGAATCATCCTGTGGAATTGGGGTCAGTTCTCCCGCTTCGAGATGCTCCAGCGCTTCAATGAGCGCATGAGCACCCAGCTCAGCCAATGCATCGTGCAGACTGCCTGCGGTCGCCCGCGGGGGAATGCGCAGGCTTCGTTTGAGCAGCATATCGCCGGTATCGAGACCTGCATCCATCTGCATAATCGTAACGCCCGTCGCGTCATCTCCGGCAAGCAGCGCGCGTTGAATCGGCGCGGCACCCCGCCATCGCGGCAGCAGGGAAGCATGAATATTAAGGCACCCATAACGGGGAATTTGTAGTATCTGGGGCGGCAAGATCAGCCCATAGGCAGCCACTATCATGATATCGGGATGCAGTGCCGCCAGCTCACTTGCCACCCCTTCACTGCGCAGCGATGCAGGTTGCCGTACCGGCAGACCCACCGCCTCGGCAGCCTGTTTGACCGGGCTCGGGCGCAACTTTCGCCCGCGGCCCGCAGGCCGATCAGGCTGCGTATAGACCGCAACTAGTTCATGCGACGTACCCACCAGTGCTTGCAAAGCAGGTACTGCAAACTCGGGCGTGCCCGCGTAAACAATTCTCAACATGGACGATCACAACCCCCTAGAGGGCTGCCGGGGCCTTTTCCCCAGCGGTCTGGCGCGCCTGTTTCTCCAGTTTTTTACGAATCCGATTGCGCTTTAATGGTGAAAGATAATCTACAAACAGCTTACCCTCAAGATGATCAATCTCATGTTGAATGCAGACTGCTAGCAAGCCATCTGCCTCCAGTTCATGTACGGCGCCCTGGTCATCCTGATAGCGCACCGTCACCCGGTCAGCTCTCTGCACCTTGGCATACTGATCCGGTACAGAGAGACAACCTTCCTCCATTTCTTCTTCTCCTGTTTTGGCAAGAATCTCAGGATTGATCAGACACAGTGGTTGGTTCTTTTCTTCGGATATATCAATCACAATCACACGCTTGTGTACATTGACCTGGGTAGCGGCTAAGCCGATTCCCGGCGCTGCGTACATGGTTTCAAACATATCTGCGACCAACCGCCGAAGCTCCTCATCGATGTCCGTGACGGGAGCGGCGACCTTACGCAGGCGGGTATCGGGAAAGTGTAATATGTCTAAGATTGGCATAGGTTTTTGCTTGGCCCACGACGAAGGCGTGAAGCGTCTCATATAAATTTGCTACGATTACGCACATACTCGACTTCACTGGGGGCTGCGCTCATTCTGCGCCAGCAGTCATCCACCAGATTACGTCGATGCTTGTGTTACCGACTAGACCGGTTGCTGAACCAAAACCGGGCATTACATTTAAGTATCAACTGCAGAGATATTGAGGCGAAATACTTTGGTGTCAACCCTCCAAAGTACACGGGACGTCCCCAACTAAGGCGTATAGTAACAAAAAATACAGCAATGAATTATCGTGTCGGGTGTAGTGACTAAATTGAGGAATAGCTTCGGAATGCGAATGGACCGCACAATACAAAGACTGACCAGCCTGGCCGCAGCCACAATCTTGATCACAGCGTGCGCCAGCAGGCTCCCCCCGCCGCCTCAGGCCACTCCACCTGCAGTCGCCAAAGCACCTCCGCCCAGCGAAACCACTCCTTCCCCTGTTTCGGCTTCCCAGCCAAAAATCGAGCTGCAGGCGTCGGCACCTGAAACCTACGTGGTGAAGAAAGGGGATACGCTTTGGGACATCGCCAAAAAGTTTCTTCAAAAGCCCTGGTACTGGCCAGAAATCTGGCAGGTCAACCCAGCGATCAAAAATCCTCACTTGATCTACCCGGGGGATGTTATCAGCCTTTACTATGTCAACGGCCAGCCACGCCTGGGGATCAACCGCAGCCAGAACGGCTCCACCTATAAACTCAGCCCCAGCATCCGCACAGAAAAACTGGATGAGCGTGACATCGGCATTCCAATCTCAGCGGTACGCCCCTTTCTCATTCGCCCGGAAGTGGTTTCCGAAGAGGAATTAAAACAAGCCGCCCACATTTTGGATTCCAGAGAAGCGCGCCTGATCTATGGCAACCACGACCAAGTCTATGTACATGGTCTCCAGCACCCGCGCGTGGGCGAACGTTACAGTGTATTCAGGCCGGGTAAAGCACTGCTCGATCCAACGACAGGCGAGCCATTGGGCTTTGAAGCTATGCATGTGAGTGATGCCCAGGTTGTACGGACCGGGCGGCTGGATACAGTGGAGCTACAGGGGACTGTCAAAGAAGTCTTACGTGGCGATCGGCTGCTACCGCTGGCCTCGGAAATGGATGGCCTCTATTTCGTCCCGCACGCGCCAAAGCAAGGCACCCAGGGAACAGTCATATCGATCGTCGATGCATTGAGCCAAGTGGCACAATACCAAATCGCCGTCATTAACGTGGGGCGACGTAATGGCGTCCATCCGGGTCATGTTTTCGAGGTCTATGAGGCTGGTCGGGTCGTGTCTGACCCCTATGACTCCAAGCAACCGGGCACCGAACTACAATTACCCGAGGAACAAGTCGGATTATTGATGGTGTTCCGCAGTTTCGAAAAGCTAAGCTATGGCTTGATTATGGAGTCGAGCTTCCCAATCCGCAAAGGCTACAAGGTCGCCGCGCCGTAATTTTGGCCGTAATATTGTTAGACTCATAGCACCTGCAAAGGACACGTAGCCAAAGGGTCGGGTATCCGTTTGGCGCATTCCGCTGTTGGGGGTAAAACTGCACTTTAAGGTAGCTCTGATTAACTCTGGCGCGAGCAGATTGTGGTGAAAAATCGTCCAGCTCAAGGCGCGGATCGCACGTGATAGCCGACTTTTGCGAAGACCCGCAACGCAGAAGTGGGCGATTTTTCACCACGAGATGCCGTGTGACGAATTGATCAGCGCCTCCTTAATCCCCATCGCTGACCCGCTTGGGGAGAGTAGGTACAGTTTTTTTGCTCTGTCGCCGTGTCTCGGTGTCAATCTGTCGATGCGTTTTCTGGTGCTCTGTGCGAGCTTTGGCGTGCAGCCAATTGCGGTGCATTTCCAGGCGACGCATTCATTTTTGTAACTACTCAGCGACTGGTCAAATTTGGAGTAACTGTGTCTCTTTCGTCTGACGACAACCTCGAAAGCTGGATCAGGCTCTGGCGGGTTCCCGGTATCGGTCCGCAAGCCTTCGAGCACCTGCTCGCGCATTTCGGCACGGCTGCCGATGCCCTTAGCGGCAGTACCGAAGAATGGGCGCGCGCGGGCGTCTCACGGCGTTATTTATGCGCACCTGAAGAACGATCCCAAGACATCAGTCCCGAACTACGCTGGCTCGAAGCCCCAGAAAATCACATTCTCAGACGTGGAAAACCCGGATATCCCGAACGCCTGGCCACCATCGCTGCTGCACCGCCGCTGCTTTACGTCAAAGGCGATCCATCGCTGCTCTCCCACCCACAACTGGCCATTGTCGGCTCGCGGAATCCAAGCAGGGGCGGTAAAGCAAATGCCCGCGCTTTCGCCGAACATTTGGCCAGTGCGGGACTGGGGATTACCAGCGGGCTCGCGTTGGGAATCGACGCCCAAGCGCATGAAGGCGCGTTGCACGCGCAAGGAATAACACTTGCGGTTGCAGCTACTGGCCTTGATCGCGTCTATCCCGCACGGCACAGAGCGCTAGCGGGCCGCATTGTATCCGAAGGAGCCATGGTCTCGGAGCTACCTATCGGGACCCAGGTGGCTCCCGGCAACTTTCCCCGCCGCAATCGCATCATCAGTGGACTCTCACTCGGTACACTGGTAGTAGAAGCCGCACGGCAAAGTGGTTCACTCATTACCGCGCGCTATGCCAATGAGCAGGGAAGGGAAGTCTTTGCAATTCCTGGCTCGATCCATAATCCCCTGGCACGCGGTTGTCATCAACTGTTACGCGAGGGAGCAAAATTGGTGGAAACCGCCGATGACATTTTGCAGGAGTTGGGCCCGCTTCTGCACACCCCAGGAAAACATGAACTAATTCAAGAAATTGAACCCGAAGTCACCGCCAGTAACACCCCAGCAGGTGAAGCCGAGTTGTTGAAATTTGTTGACTTCGAACCCACCCCAGTCGATATGATAATAATACGTAGTGGATTGACCGCAGAAAAAGTTTCCTCCATGCTCCTTATTATGGAACTCAATGGACTGGTAGCATCAGAGCCCGGCGGCTATTACATAAGACTTGGTTCGAACCCATGATGAAAGAAAGCATTTTCGATGTCTTGATGTATCTGTTCGAGCATTACATCGATGACGAGGCTCAGACAGAGCCCGACCGTGACGAATTGGAGGACCACCTGATTGAGGTGGGCTTTGGGAATGCGGAAGTCAGTGGCGCATTTGACTGGCTGGAGGACTTGGCCAAGTTAAGGTCTCCCGGCGGACTTTCTTCTAAACAACACTCGTTCCGTGCCTATCGCACTGAAGAAATTGAACAACTGGGTCCCCAGGGGATTGGCTTTCTACATTATCTGGAGCAAAACGAGGTCTTGAATCCAACTATTCGTGAACAGATTATAGAGCGCGCCCAGGCATTGGACAGCCAACCTATCGATATGGAGCAATTAAAATGGGTTGCCCTGATGGTGTTGTTCAACCAACCCGATGATCATCCGTCTGATCTGGCTTGGCTGGAAGATCTGGTCTATGAAAACCAAAGCGTGATACTCCACTGAACCACACCTGACTAAACTCCCTGATTGCCACTTACAGACTCATCGCACAATGAGCCATCACCTCGTTATTGTAGAATCCCCAGCAAAAGGCAATACGATTAAAAAGTATTTGGGCAAGGACTATGAAGTCCTCGCTTCGTATGGCCATGTCCGCGACTTGATCCCAAAGAACGGTGCAGTCGATCCTGAACACGGCTTCGCCATGAAGTATGAAGTGATCGACCGCAACGAAAAGCATGTCGACAAAATTATCAAGGCACTACGCAAAGCGGACGCCCTGTATCTTGCAACGGACCCGGACCGGGAAGGCGAAGCCATATCCTGGCACCTCTATGAACTGCTGAAAGAACGTGGGCTACTGCAAGACCTACCCGTATATCGGGTCGTGTTCCACGAAATCACAAAACGCGCGATTCAAGAGGCCATCGAAGACCCTCGTCAACTCTCTGCAGACTTGGTCAACGCCCAGCAAGCGCGCCGTGCGCTCGACTATCTAGTAGGTTTTAATCTATCCCCGCTCCTGTGGAAAAAGATTCGCCGCGGCTTATCCGCTGGGCGAGTACAGAGTCCCGCATTACGCATGATCGTAGAGCGAGAGGAAGAAATAGAACGCTTCGTGGCCCAGGAGTACTGGACCATCGAGGCGGAACTGAAAAAACAGGTCCAGTTTCCCAGCAAACTGTTTCGCTTCCACGACGAAAAGATTGAGCAGTTCAGTTTTACCAACGAGACTGAGGCAACAGCCGCCCGGGAAGAACTAGAAAAGGCTGCAGGCGATCACCTCACAGTCAGCAAAGTCGAGAAGAAACAGCGCAAACGCAATCCCGCGCCGCCCTTTATCACCTCGACGCTGCAGCAGGAAGCTGCGCGCAAACTCGGTTTCACCACCCGCAATACCATGCGGATTGCGCAGCAACTCTACGAAGGCATTGATTTGGGCAGCGGGCCGGTCGGTTTGATCACCTACATGCGAACCGACTCCGTCAATCTGGCCAATGAGGCTATTCAGGAGCTGCGTGAGTTGATCTCCGAACGCTACGGCGCAGACAATGTCCCGCCAAAGCCACGCCACTATAAAACCAAATCGAAAAACGCCCAGGAAGCGCACGAGGCCATTCGTCCCACCTCGGCAAAGCGCCTGCCTGCTGAAGTGAAAGCCCATCTCAGTCACGATCAGTTCAGACTCTATGAACTGATCTGGAAGCGCAGTGTCGCATGTCAGATGGTGCATGCCACCCTGGACACCGTGGCGGTCGAATTTGCCTGTGGTGCTGGCAACGTGTTCCGCTCGACCGGTTCTTCGATTCGCCATCCCGGGTTTATGGCAGTCTATCTCGAAGGTGTAGACGATAAGAAAGAGCAGGATCAGGACGAAAAGATGCTACCCACCCTGGAAGAAGGCGACCGGGTTGAACTGGTATCGATTCATGCGGACCAGCATTTTACGGAACCACCTCCGCGCTACAGTGAAGCCTCTTTGGTCAAAGCTTTGGAGGAATACGGCATTGGACGGCCCTCCACCTATGCAAGCATCATTTCAACGCTTTTGAATCGTGAATACGTCGAGTTGGAAAACCGTCGTTTCTATCCCACGGATGTCGGACGCATCGTCAATAACTTTCTGACCAAGCATTTTACCGACTATGTGGACTATGATTTCACCGCGCATCTGGAAGATGAACTCGATGAAATCTCCCGCGGCGAGAAAGACTGGGTACCGGTGCTTGAAGAATTCTGGCAACCCTTCAAACAACTGCTCGAAGACAAAGAAGTCTCAGTATCACGTAAGGAAGCCAATCAGGCTCGGGAACTAGGAACTGATCCCAAAAGCGGCAAACCCGTATCCGTGCGCATGGGACGCTATGGCCCCTATGTGCAAATCGGCGACCCGGAGGATGAAGAAAAACCACAATTCGCCGGCCTGCGCCCCGGGCAAAAAATGGATAGCATCACGCTCGAAGAGGCGCTTGAACTGTTCAAACTACCCCGCGAACTCGGCACAACCCCTGAAGGTGAACCGGTCAGTGCCAACATCGGCCGATTCGGACCCTACATCAAGTATGGAAAATCTTATGTGTCACTCAAGGATGAAGACCCGCACACAGTCACTCTGGAGCGGGCGTTGGAACTCATACAGGAAAAGAAGCTTGCCGATGCCAATCGAATCATCCACGATTTTAGCGATGCCGGTATTCAGGTACTCAACGGACGCTATGGCCCTTACATCACAGATGGTAAGAAAAATGCTCGCGTTCCCAAGGATGTCGATCCGAAATCCCTTGATCTGGAAACCTGCAAAAAACTGATTGCAGAAGCACCAGACAAAAAAACTCGTGGTAAAGCCGCTACAAAGAAAAAGACCGTCAAAAAGAAGGCAGCGAGTAAGAAAAAAACCGCCAGCAAGAAGAAATCCACCACCAAAAAGAAAGCCGCTGCCAAAAAGAAAATCGCCACCTGAATGCGTACTAAACTACTCTGTAACGACTCAGCTCACCCCTGACATGCACCGGCTCGGCGTTAAAAAATGGTCATTTACGCTTGTAAATTCACATTTTTCGCCTTGATCTGACCTGTTTAACCTAAAAACCTCAGTTGGGCGCAAAAAAGACGCGTAAGATATTGGTGTGCATGGTGAATCGGAAAAACTCGTGGTCACCTTATTGGTGATGA
>JANTGD010000019.1 GCA_024763135.1 Thiotrichales bacterium
TTGGGAAGGGAACAACCATTCCCTGCGAAGTGCGCCTACCCAGGCATGCAGACAGGACAACTGCGCCCGTCATTTTAAGCTGGACGAGGTACTAGGACATCCTGGTGTTTTTATTCCGAGATGTCTTTCCTAGAATTCAATCTAATTCAACATTGCGACATTCCTCTTGTCAGAGCAATAGTAACGTTGCTTGGTATGTTGAGCCACCTAAAGATTCCACAACGCGAAAATGCTTAACTCAACCTCCGATTACTTTGAGCTGTTTGGCCTGCCCCGGGGTTTTGACATGAATTACCAATTGCTCAAGGATCGCTACCGGGAATTGCAAGCGGCTACTCACCCTGATCGCTACGCTGCGCAGGGCGATCAGGCACGTAGACTGGCGGTACAGCGCGCTGCGCTGGTCAATGAAGCCTTTCAGACCCTAGAGGACCCGCTCAAACGGGGGATTTATTTACTGGAACTCGAAGGGGTCTATGATGATGCGCAGCAAACCACCTCAGACAACGCGTTTCTGATGCAGCAAATCGAGTTTCGGGAAGCGTTGGATGCAATCCCGAAGCAATCCGATCCGTTTGCGGCGGCTGATAAGCTGCGCGATGAATTGACTGAAGCGCAACAGGCACTTTACGCTGATTTTGCTCGAGACTACGCTGACAAGGCATTTCCTTCAGCACAGCAAGCATTGCGCAGAGCGCAGTTTTTTCGCCGTCTTTTGGGTCAATTGGATGATCTTGAGGCGCGTATGGAAGATGAACTGATTTAGAATAGAGCTATGGCCTTATTACAGATATCCGAACCCGGAATGTCAGCGGCCCCTCACCAGCATCGTTTGGCTGTAGGGATCGACCTGGGGACCACCAATTCACTCGTTGCGACTGTGCGCAGTGGACAGGCAGTCACACTACCCGACGCACACGGGCGGCATATGTTGCCGTCGGTCGTGCATTATCGTGCCGATGGTGCGCCGTTAGTGGGATATGAGGCCCATGAAAAGGCCAGCGAGGACCCACGTAATACCATCGCATCTGTGAAAAGATTGATGGGCCGATCGATCAATGACCTCCCATTGGTTGCGGGACACCTACCCTATGCATTTGCATCTGCTGAGACTGCGGTACCACGCCTTGTGACCGCGGCGGGTGAGAAAACCCCTGTTGAGGTGTCCGCAGACATTCTTCGTAGTTTACGCGAGCGTGCTGAAGCGAGTCTTGGTGGCGAATTGGAAGGGGCTGTGATTACCGTGCCAGCGTATTTCGATGATGCCCAACGTCAGGCCACTAAAGATGCCGCGACACTTGCAGGCCTCAAGGTACTACGCTTGCTCAACGAACCCACCGCCGCAGCAGTGGCCTATGGTCTTGATCAAGGGGAAGATGGCGTAGTGGCGATCTATGACCTGGGCGGGGGGACCTTTGATATTTCGATCCTCAGGTTAAAAAGTGGAGTTTTCGAGGTCTTGTCGACGGGCGGAGACTCGGCCCTGGGCGGAGATGACTTCGATCGTGCCATTGCGGAATGGATCGTTTCCGAAGCGGCGCTGTCTGACACGCATGATCCTGTGATCATGCGCCGCATCCAGGAGGCTGCTCGGTCTGCCAAAGAAGCCCTGACAGATGTGGAGCAAACCGAGATCCGCGTGCAGCTGAGCCCAAATGATGTTTGGAAGGGGCGATTGACACGAGATCAATTTGAGGCGCTGATTCAGCCACTGATCAAAAAAACCATCCTGGCCTGTCGCAGAGCGCTGCGGGATGCCGGTGTCAGTGGCGCTGATATTCAGGATGTGGTGATGGTTGGCGGTTCCACTCGGGTGCCTGCTGTGCGCGAGCAAGTTGGTGCCTTCTTCGGCAAGCCGCCGCATGTAGATATAGACCCCGATCGGGTCGTGGCCATTGGCGCCTCAATCCAGGCCGATCTGTTGATCGGCAATCGCCCAGACACCGATCTGCTCCTACTCGATGTGATTCCTTTGTCCTTGGGAATTGAGACAATGGGCGGTCTGGTGGAGAAACTGATCGCGCGCAATACTACGATTCCAGTGGCACGGGCGCAGGAGTTCACCACGTATAAAGATGGCCAGACGGCGATGTCCATCCATGTTGTCCAGGGAGAGCGTGAATTGGTGGATGACAATCGCTCGCTCGCGCGTTTTGAGTTGCGCGGAATTCCTCCCATGGTGGCTGGTGCTGCGCGTATTCGTGTAACTTACCAAGTGGATGCCGATGGGTTGTTAAGCGTCACAGCGAGGGAGGAAACCAGTGGTGTAGAGGCGCGTATTGAAATCAAGCCATCCTACGGGCTTAGTGACGTCGAAATTGAATCCATGTTACGCGATTCTCTGGAGCATGCGCAGGATGATATGCGACAACGCAGTTTGAGAGAGCAACAAGTCGAGGCCGATCGGGTTATCGAAGCGCTGGATGCGGCGCTTGAAAAAGATGCCGAGGAACTGCTTACTGAGGATGAAAATCAGACTATTCTGGCAGCTCGTTTGGCATTGGCTCAGGCGCGAGAGCATGGTAGTGAAGAAGCAATCAAGGCAGCGATTACCGCGCTGGAACAAGCTTCTGAGGAATTTGTTGCACGCCGTATGAACAAAAGCGTGCAGCATTTGATGTCGGGTCACAAGGTCGAAGAATTCGAGTAGTGAGTTGGCCCACTTCCACGCAGCCCCGAAATCAATAACCTGAGCATAGAAGAGGTTGCGAACGAATGAGAGAATCATGCCCAAATTGATATTTTTACCCCACGAAGAACTCTGCCCCGAAGGAGCCTTGTTTGAAGCGGAATCCGGTACCACTATTCTCGATGCGGCCCTGGCACATGGGATCGAAATCGAGCATGCCTGTGAAAAGTCCTGTGCCTGTACTACCTGCCACGTGCATGTGCGTGAAGGATTCGACTCACTTCCCGAGTCCAGTGATGAAGAAGACGATATGTTGGATAAGGCCTGGGGGCTGGATCCTGATTCGCGCTTGAGTTGTCAGGCGGTGATTCAAGATGAGGATCTGGTGGTAGAGATTCCCAAATACACCATCAATATGGTGTCGGAAAATCATTAGCACTGAGGTGGATGGATGGCTTTGCAGTGGACTGATACACTCGATATCGCGCTCGTATTGGATGAGCAGTTTCCGGAGGTAGATCCGAATCAAGTCAATTTTGTCGATTTGCGAAGTTGGATCATGGCATTGGAGGAATTCGATGATGATCCGGCGCGCTGTGGCGAACGCATTCTGGAGGCGGTACAAATGGCTTGGATCGACGAACGCGCTGACTAAGCTGGAGTGTAACCACGCAGTAAGTGGCCATGTTGTGCCGTCACTGCTCAGATTCTCTTAAAAATACGTCAGATCACGACGAAAAATGTGAATTTAAAGTGTGAATGACCATTTTTTTAACACAGAGCTGATACATTTCAGGGGTTAGCTGAGCAGTTACGAATTTAGAAGACAGGCGGTCATGCAATGGTTTAGTCCTTGGTCCTTGCCAAGGCCAAGCAGCGCAATGCAGAAGTGGGCGAATTTTCGCCGCAAGATGCCGTGTTACGAATTGATCAGAGCTGCCTCAGATCAGGGGTGGAACCCCATTTCTATCCACTTCCCCTCACCATGCTGTCTAATTCAAGGCGGGACACCACTTAGTGCCCATGGGGCGGGGGCGTTTGCCAGTTGCGCCCAGGCTCAGTAGAATCGCCCCCAAAATAACGGAAAACTGTCGTGCAAACCCGCTTTCTAGCGGGTTTGCGGTTTTGAAAACACTATAAATTTGGAGAAATTCATGGCGATTGAACGTACGATTTCTATTATCAAACCCGATGCCGTGGCGAAGAATGTGATTGGGGATATTTACAGCCGCTTCGAGAAAGGTGGCCTTAAGATCATTGCCGCAAAGATGAAGCATCTGAGCCAGGAAGAGGCTGAGGGATTCTATGCAGTCCATAAAGAACGACCCTTTTTTGCCGATTTGGTGGCGTTCATGACCTCCGGTCCCGTGATGATTCAGGTATTAGAAGGAGAAGATGCGATTGCTAAAAATCGGGAGCTCATGGGGGCAACCAATCCAGCTGAAGCAGCTCCCGGCACGATCCGGGCGGATTTTGCAAAATCCATAGATGAAAATGCGGTGCATGGTTCGGATGCACCAGAAACTGCAGCCACCGAGATCGCTTTCTTTTTCTCTGAAGACGAAATCTGTCCGCGCACGAGATAAGTTTTTGAGCGACAGTCAAAAAATCAATCTGCTGGGCATGGGCCCTAAGCAGCTCCCTGACTTTTTTAAAACGTTGGGAGAGCCCAGTTTTCGCGCCCAGCAGATTTTGCAGTGGATTCATCAACACTATGTTGATGATTTTTCTGAGATGACCAACATCAGCAAAGCATTGCGAACCCGTCTTGCCGAAGTGGCCGAGATTCGCGCGCCTCGGGTGATCAGTGAGTACCCCTCTCAGGATGGAACGCGAAAATGGCTATTGCAGTTGCACGATGGGCAGTGCATCGAGATGGTGTTCATCCCTGAAGCCGAGCGTGGCACATTGTGTATTTCGTCACAGGTTGGCTGCGCTTTGGATTGTACCTTTTGTGCTACGGCACGCCAGGGATTCAACCGGAACCTGAGTGCTGCTGAGATGATTGGTCAGGTTTGGATTGCCAAACGTTTATTAGACACCGATCAGCGACGCGTGGTTAGTAATGTGGTCTTAATGGGCATGGGCGAGCCATTGTTGAATTTCGACAATGTGGTGACGGCGCTGCAAACATTGCTCGACGACCATGCATATGGGCTGAGCAAACGGCGGGTTACGCTCAGTACGTCGGGTGTCGTGCCAGCACTGGACCGGCTCAGCCAACAGGTGGATGTGGCATTGGCTGTATCGTTGCATGCGCCCAATGATGCGCTGCGCAATGAACTGGTGCCGTTGAATCGCAAGTATCCAATCAACGAATTGATGGCTGCGTGTCGAAGATTCCTCGAACGCAAGAGCCAGAGGGAACGTATCACGATGGAGTATGTGATGCTCGAAGGCGTCAACGACCGCCCGGAACACGCACAGCAATTGGTTCAATTGTTGCGCTCGGTGCCATCCAAAGTAAACCTGATTCCCTTCAATCCGTTTCCTGAAACCCGTTACCGACGTTCATCTGTGGCGGCTATCGAACGATTTCGCGCGATTCTGGAACGCCAGGGACTGGTCGCAATCACCCGTAAAACGCGGGGCGACGACGTGGCTGCTGCTTGTGGTCAGTTAGCGGGCCAGGTGAATGACCGCAGTCGGCGACATTTGCATTTCGCAAAGCTCGAAGACCACTTGCCATGAAGGGAGTGAGGTTTTGGCTGACCGTTTTCAGCCTCATTCTGTTAATGGGTTGCGCAACGACGTCTGAAGAAGCACGCCGAAATGCCCGCGCTGCTGAACTCAATGTTCAGTTAGGCCTCGACTATTTGGAACAGGGCCGTCTGGATTTGGCCGAGACCAAGCTCAAGCGCGCACTGCAGCAGGATCCCCATAATTCGTTGGTCAACTGGTCTTATGCGCTTCTTCAGGAGCGTTTGGAAGAAGATCACAAGGCTGAGAAATACTATCGTCGCGCTATTGAGCTGAATCCCAAAGATTCCGAAGCCATGAATAATTACGCTACTTTTCTCTGTAAGCGCGACCGCTTGAAGGAGGCCTATCGAATCTTTGAAAGAGCGGCAAACAATTTACTCTACCCACAACGCGAAGTGGTTTACTTCAATGCGGGTTTGTGTGCCAGCCGACACGATGATGCACTGAAAGCTGAAAACTACTTTTCGAAAGCCCTGGAGATTCGGCCGAACTATGCGAGTGCGTTGTATCAGATGGGGTTGTTGACGTTCAAGCAAAAACGCTATCTTGCGTCGAGAGCGTATCGAAAGCGCCTTGAGCAAGTCATGAAAAAGCCCGATCCCAAGGTACTTTGGTTATGCGTGGTCAATGAACGCGCGATGGCAAATTATACTGAGGCGGATCGCTGCGAACGTCAGCTTAAAACGCAGTTTCCAACATCATCGGAAGCGACCTCTCTTTTTTAGAGGATGTCGCAAAGCAGCGTAACGAGTCCGAGAGCAAGGCGCATGCAGCGCAGCACGCGGGCTATGCCGCTGTTTTGCGACAGCCTTTTTAGTTGGAAGTGATCATGAAGAACAGTGAACAGGCATCGGAGTCGCAGGTCGGAGCAGGTGAAATGCTGCGAGAGGCTCGCGAGAAAGCAGGTCTGGGCATTGCCGAAATTGCTGCGCGGCTACATATCAACCAAGCGTATCTCGAAGCGATCGAAACGCAGCAATACGCCAAAATTGCGAGCCCCACCTTTGTTAAAGGGTATCTGCGGGCCTATGCGAAGGCCGTGGAGCTGGACCCGGATGCTGTGGTTAAAGCGTATGTGAGGGTGTCGGATCCCCTACCGGAATGGCGTGCACATGCAGGTATCCAATTGGAAACACCGGATACCCGACGGCAAATGATCTGGATTGCGGTATCTGGTGTGGCGCTAATCGTATTGCTTGTCGGTCTATTCTGGTGGTTGGGGCGCGATGCCACACCGCGTGGCGCAGTCTCTGAAAATGAAATACTTGAGCGTGTGGCGCCTGTTGCGCAGCCCGCGGTGCTCCAGGCCGCGCTGGAAACCACAAATGTGGCGATGTCCGATCAGCCTGAGGTCGATTTGCCGCCTAAAGCGGCGACGACAGCAGCGCCTCAGCAGACTGCAGAACCTGAAGCTGAAGGCCCCGAGACTTTCCCAACAGAGAGCGACAGCACGCAAGCGTCGCCGCCGTCTCAGCATGAGAACCACGCTGTCCCACAAGAGCCGTCCACACCCGCCCCCGCGTCAGTCGCAAACGGACCAGATGCTATCAAGCTCAGTTTAAAGGCCGATTCCTGGATTGATATTCGCGATGCGAACGATCAGAAACTTTTGCATGGGTTATATCGCACTGGGGCAACACGCGAGCTCAAAGGCACCGCACCGTTTCAGGTTTTTTTGGGGAATGCACCGGCTGTGCAAGTGGAATTCAATGGCAAGCCCTTCGATGCCTCCAAGTTTGTCAAAGACAATAAGACCGCGCGCTTTGCGCTGATTAGGCCATAACACATTATGTCAAAACTCATTCAATCGATTCGCGGAATGCACGATATCCTGCCGCAAGACAGCGGGGCCTGGCATTGGCTGGAAACCGTCGCGCGGAATATTCTGGAGCGTTATGGCTATCAGGAAATCCGCATGCCGTTGGTGGAAAAAACCGAACTTTTCAAGCGATCCATCGGGGAAGTGACGGATATCGTAGAAAAAGAGATGTACAGCTTTCAGGATCGCAATGGCGAAAGTCTGAGCCTGCGTCCCGAAGGTACCGCAGGATGTGTGCGGGCCGGCCTGCAGCATGGATTGCTCTATGGACAGCAGCAAAGGCTCTGGTATCAAGGGCCGATGTTTCGCCACGAGCGGCCACAAAAAGGTCGTTATCGTCAGTTTCATCAGATTGGCGTGGAGACTTTCGGATTCGCCGGACCCCAGATTGAAGCGGAACTGATCGCACTATCAGCGCGACTTTGGCATGCGTTGGGGTTACCGGAATTCCGTCTGGAAATCAACAGCCTCGGGAGTCCAGAGGCGCGTCGGGTCTATCGAGAACAGTTGGTCAATTTCTATCGCGGTCATTTCGATGAACTTGATGCGGACAGTCAGCGTCGTCTTGAGAGTAATCCCTTGCGTATCCTCGATAGTAAACACCCGCAGATGCAGGCGCTCAACGCACAGGCACCCTCATTGCAAGCGTATCTGGATGACGCGTCACAAGCGCATTTTGAGCAGTTACAGCAAAGCCTGGACGCCCTGCAAATCGCGTATACCGTCAATCCCAGACTGGTGCGTGGGCTGGATTACTATTCGCACACAGTTTTCGAGTGGATTACCGATGAATTGGGTGCTCAAGGCACCGTATGTGCGGGGGGACGCTATGATGGTTTGGTGACTCAACTGGGGGGTAAGCCAGTCCCCGCAGCGGGGTTCGCGCTCGGGGTCGAGCGGTTGCTCGAATTGGCGCGTGCACATAACACGGAAGTCGGCCGGCTCAGTCCGCATGCGTATTTGATCTTAGCGGGTCGCGACGCCGAGCGCGAGGGAGCAGTGCTAGCGGAACAGTTGCGCAGTGATCTGCCTGGCTTGCGGCTTGTAATGAATGCGTCGGGAGGCAGTTTCAAAGCGCAGATGAAACGCGCCGATAAGAGCGGTGCAGCGTATGCGTTAATTCTAGGCGACAATGAAATCGAGCAACAGACGATTTCTTTAAAACCCCTGCGTACCGAGCAGTTTGTGCAGCAGGCGTATGCGTATGCGGCGCTGTGTGACAAGCTGTCTGAATTAATTGGAGTTGAGTAATGAATGACTATGTCACAGATGAGCAACGCGTTGAGGAGCTGAAGAAATGGTGGGTCGAAAACGGCGCTTATTTATTGGGTGGAGTCATTCTCGGCCTGGCGCTGTTATTTGGTTGGAATACTTGGCGCAATCATCAGGAAAGTCAGCGAGCGGCGGCTTATGACCTTTACACTGAGCTCTCTGCAGCGGTTGAAGAGCAATCACTGGAGCAAGCCAAAACACTGGTCGCCAAGTTACAGCAAGACTACGGTGCCACGCCTTATGCGGCGCTTGGCAGCATGGCACTCGCGAAACTGGCAGTGAAGACAACACAGTATGTCGAGGCTGAAACTGCGCTGACCGAGGCCATGACGCGCGGTAAACAGGCCGAGCTTCAAGAAGTCGCTCGCCTACGCCTGGTGCGTGTGAAGCTGGCGTTGAAAAAGCCCGATGATGCGCTGGAATTGCTCTCTGCTGAATGGCCAGTGGCTTATCTGTCATTGACAGAGGAACTCAAAGGAGATGCTTATCTGCAGAAGGGAGATCGGGCTGCTGCGCGTACCGCGTACGATAAGGCATTGCTAAGTGCCACCAGTGGCATTGAGTTTTTACGCATGAAGCGTGATGACCTGGGTGAGGAAACATCAACGGAGGCCGCATCTTGAGAATCTGGCTGCTGTTTCTGCTAGTGATGGGGTTGAGCGCCTGCGCCGGCAGCGACAATGTGCAACCGCCAACCCCGTTACAAAAACTTGATCATAGTATTCCGGTCAAACGGCTCTGGCGGACTGATACGGGCGAGGGAAATGGAAAGTACTATCTGCGTCTACACCCCCTGATTGCCGCAGACAAGGTCTATGTGGTAAGTGCAACAGGCCAGTTGGGCGCGTTCAGGTTGCAAGATGGGGGGCGCATCTGGTCGCAAAAACTTGAACAGCGGATCACTGCGGGAGTCGATGGCAATGCCGATCTGTTGCTGGTGGGTGCTGAAGATGGGCGGCTGACCGGTCTCTCCCCGAATGCAGGCGAGTTGCGCTGGCAGCAATCCTTATCGAGCACCGTGACGGCCGTGTCCAATGTGCTCGATGGTCGCGTCGTGGCGCGCACCGGTGATGGTTACATCTATGCGTTATCGGTTGAGAGTGGAAAAATTGTCTGGAAACTCAATCGACCCGTCCCCACATTGAGTCTGCAGGGACAGGGTCAACCAATTCTCGCGCGCGGCGCCGCGATCGTCGGTCTTGACAACGGACGAGTCCTTCTGCTGTCACTTAAAACCGGCGCAGTAGGCTGGGAAAAAACCGTTGCGTCTCCAAGGGGACGTAGTGAATTGGAACGTATGGTGGATATCGATGGCCGGATGGCACTCGATGGTTCGACATTGTATGTGGTGACCTATAATGGTCAGGTCGCGGCTATTGATGCACGGAGTGGCAATCTGATTTGGAAGCGGGAAGCCTCTAGTGTCACGGGTGTGACCCTGGCGCCGAATGCCCTGGTATTCAGTGATGATGAAGGCGTCGTGTGGAAACTGGATCGCCGTACCGGGATACCCATTTGGAAACAGGACAGTTTGAAGTTTCGTCGGCTGACCCGGCCAGCGCTACTTGAGAACTATGCGGTGGTCGCGGATTTTGAAGGCTATCTGCACTGGCTGGATATCGACACAGGCAAACTCGTCGCCCGAGGGCGGGCCGATCATGCTGGTGTCCTGAGTCCCCCCCAAGTCGTCGATAAGCGTGTCATAGTGCTCGGCCAGAGCGGTGAGTTGAGCGCTTGGTCATTGGAATAGTGTGCGATTGGGTATCTGGCTACGTTAAGGGCGCGCTTTCGTATCACTCGTTGCATGAGCTCTTACACACGCCGTTGCTCGCTCAAAAAGGAGAGGGCAGGGAGAGTGTGGCTATTAACCCGGCAACAAAACAGCTCGAGTTCGGGGTGTCCGGCCTGGGTGGGAGTATGGTGCCGGGTTAATAACAAGTCAGTGATTTTCGCTCTGATGTTCAGCGAATGCTGCTGCCATATTTCATCCGGTGCCTATGTTGCCAATTACTGATTATTTTCTTCTGTCTGTCAGCGCCAAGCACACCTTGGATGTTCTGCCGGATGCCTAAATTACCGCGTGGTCTATGAAATCTGTCATTGCTTTGGTGGGACGTCCCAATGTGGGCAAGTCCACCCTCTTCAATCAATTGACCCGTTCGCGAAATGCGATTGTGGCCAATTATCCGGGGCTGACCCGTGATCGCCAATATGGTGTTGGACGAGTAGGCGGGGAGTATCTGGTGGTCGATACCGGTGGATTGGCAGAAGCGGACAGCCAGCTCGAGACGCTCATGGCAGGTCAGACCTGGCAGGGGATTGAAGAGGCAGATCGTATCATCTGGATGGTCGATGGGCGGGCCGGCCTTACCGTGGCCGATGAACTCATTGCAAAAGCGTTACGCCACAGTGGCAAGCCGGTTTATTTGGCGGTCAATAAAACCGACGGGATCGATCCTGAGCAAGCGCTGAGTGAATTCTATCCATTCGGATTCCATGGGCCGTTTGCCATTGCTGCAGCGCATGGTCGCGGACTGCAATCCTTGATGGCGCAGGTGCTGGCGGGATTACCACCACTCACACAACCGGCAGAGGTGGAGCATGCGGGTATCCGGCTTGCGTTCGTGGGGCGTCCCAATGTGGGGAAATCCACCTTAGTCAATCGAATCCTGGGTGAAGAACGCGTGGTTGTGAGCGACTTGCCAGGAACTACTCGGGACAGCATCTTTGTCCCGTTCGAGCACGCGGGACAGCACTACACGTTGATCGATACTGCAGGCGTGCGGCGCAGGGCCAAAGTCAAAGAGACCGTGGAGAAGTTTAGCGTGGTGAAAACCTTGGCGGCAATTGAGGCGGCCGATGTGGTGATTCACGTTCTGGACGCCCACGAAGGTATCACCGAACAGGATGTGCATTTAATGGGTCTGTCGCTCGAACTGGGGCGCGCGATCATCGTGGTGTTGAATAAGTGGGATGGCTTAAGTGACACGCAACGACAGCAAATCAAGTCGGATTACGCGCGGCAGCTGCCATTTCTCGATTTTGCGGAACGATTCACCATTTCCGCACTGCATGGTACGGGAGTGGGACTGTTGTATGCTGCAGTGCAGCGGGCTTATCGCTCGGCTCAGGCAGATCTGTCCACGACGCAGTTGACGCGTTTGCTCGAGATCGCAGTGGCACGGCATCAACCGCCCCTGGTACGCGGGCGGCGTATTAAATTGCGCTATGCGCATCAAGGGGGGCGGCGCCCCCCTGTAATTGTGATTCATGGCAATCAAGTAGATCAATTGCCGGGTGCGTACCGGCGCTATTTGGAAAATCACTTTAGGCAACAGCTCAAATTGGTGGGCACACCGATACGTTTCGAACTCAAAGTCGGGGAGAATCCCTATGCGGGCAAGCGCAACAAGTTGACCTCACGTCAAGTCCGCAGTCGGCAACGCCTGATGAAGCACGTCAGGCGTCGGAAATAGACAACTGACTGCGTCAGTTCGCTGTAAACGTGGTTCGAGACACAGGAAAAATTGTGAAAATCTCTTCCAGAATGTCGGCAATTGAGCCATTCCATGTCATGCGCCTGCTGGCACGGGCGCAGGCGCTGGAAGCGCAAGGGAAGGATATCATTCACATGGAGGTCGGGGAGCCGGACTTTGCAACGCCAGAACCGATTGCCCTTGCTGCAGAACACGCACTGCGCGCTGGTCAGACTCACTACACCCCCGCGTTGGGGATACCTGCACTGCGCGAGGCGATTGCGGACTTCTATCAGCAACAATTCAGGATCGATGTCGATCCCCAGCGTGTCGTAGTGACCACGGGTGGATCTGCGGCATTGCAGCTAGCCATATTATTGTTGATCGAATCGGGCGATCGTTTGCTGCTATCCGATCCCGGGTATCCTTGCAACCGGCACATGGTGACATTGGCTGGCGGAATTCCACAAACCGTCGCGGTCCGGGCGCAAACGAATTTCCAGTTTACCGCGGCGCAGGTGTCACAGGCTTGGCAGACTACGACACGTGGGATTTTGCTTACCTCTCCGTCGAATCCCACCGGCAGCGTTCTGAGCCGGGAAGAAATGCACAAGATCTACGCCGTCGTGCAGCATCATGAGGGCGTCATGTTGGTAGACGAAATCTACCAAAGCTTGGTCTATGACGAAGCGCCGATGACGGCGCTCGGCTTGGGAGAAGACGTGTTTGTCATCAACAGTTTTTCGAAGTATTTTGGCATGACGGGTTGGCGGTTGGGTTGGATGGTTGCACCATGGTCCTGTGTTGCGGCGCTGGAAAAGCTGGCGCAGAATCTCTATTTGGCACCGCCCACGCTTGCGCAACACGCAGCCCTGGCGGCCTTTCAACCCGCTACGCTGGAGATTCTGGAAGCGCGTCGGGAGCTGTTCAGGCAGCGTCGGGATTTTTTGGCGGAGGCGTTGAGAACGCTGGGGTTTGGTCTCGACTATCAACCCGGAGGCGCATTTTATCTTTACGTCGACAGTCGTCACTATGGGCCAGACAGCGATGTGTTGGCCGAGCGCATGCTGGAGGAAATTGGGGTCGCTGTCACACCCGGGCGGGATTTTGGGACGCAGGCCGCAGAACGCTATCTCAGATTCGCCTTTACTACAGATTACGCACGCTTGGAAGCCGCTGTGGAACGGCTGGCGCAGTGGCGGAGCTAGTTTACATCCATAGGAAATTAACGCCGAGCTGCACCAAAAGGCCACCTGTAATGATGCAGTATGCTTGGATTTTGGTGCAGATCAAGGCATTGACGCGCACAGCGCGGGAGCATACATACAGTATGTGACTAAGCGAGCACGAAAATAACGCCGAGCTGCACCAAAAGGCTACCTGTAATGATGCAGTATGCTTGGATTTTGGTGCAGATCAAGGCATTGACGCGCACAGCGCAGGAGCATACATGCAGTATGTGACTAAGCGAGCACGAAAATAACGCCGAGCTGCACCAAAAGACAAGCGTACGTAAGGCTACAAACGCCTACTCGCAGCTCCTATACTGAACCACACTAAAATCACACTCGACGGGGTCTGGGTATGTCTCATTTGCAGCATCTATCTATCCTGATCGTTGATGACGATGCGGACCTGACTCAGTATTGGACCGCGCAGCTCGCCAGGGTTTTCAAGCATGTCTATAAAGCAGGGCATGCATTTGAAGCCTTGGAAGTACTGCACCGCAAGCATCCTGATGTGGTCCTGATTGATGTTGATCTACCTGAAATGAATGGTTTGGCATTTTGTCAGGATCTCAAACGTCATGCTGAGTTCGCGGCTATCCCCGTTATTCTCTACAAATCTGGGTATCTCACTTTAGAGGACAAGCGTCTCGGCATGCAATCGGGTGCAGAGCGTTTGGTCTCTAAACCGGGTTCGGTTAAAGAAGTGATTCAGCTGATCGAAGACACGTATGCGGCGAGCCGGGTAAGTCAATTCGTCACTACCGATGAGGTGCCGGCGCTGCCGTCAAAAGAAGGGGGGTATGCGGACTACCTCACCCGTCAACTGGGCGAGACCATTGCGCAACTCAAAAAGGAACAGCAGACGCTGAACACCTTCCTTAATCGCTACCAGGATTTTGCCAACTGTGTAGGCGACTTTTTTTGGGAGACCGACGCTCAAGGTTGCCTGACCTTTGTTGGCGCTGCTGCAGGAAATCGTCTGGAACTGCCGACCAGCGACTATGCGAACAAGCCCTTCAAAGACTTCTTCAGCAGCTATTTCAGCGACGACTCTTTAGAAGAACTGTTGCGTTTGCAGGGCCGTGGCGGCCGCTTTTCGATGAGCTGTGAGATTAATCGGGAACAAGCGCTCAGAGTCGTGCGCGTGGTGGGCCATCCGTACTACGCTGAGCCCGGTGGGCTTGCTGGGTTTCGGGGCGCGATTGTGGACATTACCGACGCCCAACTCAATTCTGAAAAACTGTATTTCGCAGCACACCACGATGCGCTGACCGGGCTGCTCAATGCGCGCGCATTCGAACTTACCCTGAAAAATGCCATGCAAGCACTGGGAGAGGATGAGCAGCACGTACTCTGCTATCTCGATTTAGATTTTTTTAAAGAAGTGAACGATACCGCAGGGCACCGGGCGGGCGACGAGGTCCTCTCGCAAATCGCCGATTTGTTTCGCAAACGCGTCCGTGCCAATGATGTGCTCGCGCGTATTGGTGGTGACGAATTTGCAATTTTACTTCGCCATTGCAGTATGGATCAGGCGCGGCGCTTGATTCAGGACTTACATAATTCAGTTAAAACGAATCGTTTTTTCTGGGAGGGGCACAGCTTCGAATTGGGGCTGAGCATCGGTTTGGTTGAGATCCACACCAGTTCGCTGACGGCGGAAGAAGTCATGGATTTTGCCGATCAAGCCTGCTATTCCGCCAAACACAGTGGACGGAATCAGATTCGCGTTTATGGTGAAGAACATCCCGCAGCGGGGCTTGCGGGCGATGCATTGTGGCTGGAACGTTTCCATCATGCCATCAATGAAGACGAATTGTGCCTGTTTGCGCAGCCTATCGAACCAGCCCGTTCTATCACCAAAGCGGGCGGTTGTGAGATTTTGGTCAGGATGCGCACTGGCGAAAAACTGGTAACCCCCGAACAGTTCATTTCCGTAGTGGATCGTTACCAGCTGTCAAATATTCTGGATCGTTGGGTGGTCAACCACGTGATCGAGTGGCTGGAAAGTCAGGTTGTAACCGGGATCAGGCTCGATTTTTATTCCATCAATCTCTCCACGAGTTCAGTCTGTGATGAAGCGTTTCGGTCGCAGCTGTTTGAGCGCCTGAAACGCAGCCCGGTTGTGGCGAGAAAGCTGTGTTTTGAGATTGTGGAATCGACTGCAATGGAGAATCTGGAGAACGCATTGGAGTTTATCAAGACCATGCGCACCCTGGGTTGTCGCTTTGCCCTGGACGATTTTGGCACGGGTTTCTCTTCTTTGGCACACTTGAAGAACCTGCCGGTGGATTATGTCAAGCTCGATGGACTGTTTATCCGCGGCATCACGCATGATGCGGTCGATCGCGGATTGGTTCAGTCCATCCAGCATATTGCCTCGCTGATGGATATACAAACCATTGCGGAATATGTGGAAACCCCCGAGATTGAAGCGGAACTCAAAGAGCTCGGTATTGACTACGTACAGGGTTTTCACGTGGGGTATCCAGAAATGGTCGTGTTGCCATTTGCGCCCATCCCCCAGTGGGAAGGTTTGCCGACAGCGCAAGGTCCGGTGGACGCCTAAGCAGGATGACGGGTGCTGCTGTAGCCTTAGTCTGCAATGCTGGCGACTGGAAATCCGTGCTGTGATGCAAGCATTGCGCTGCCATAAGCTGCTTCGGTCTGTTGCGCTATGCTGACCTTGCAACCCAGGATACGCGCACGTATTTTTCGCCAGGTTTCATTGAAGGCGCCGCCGCCTGTGCTGACGACCAGACGCGGATACACGGCCCCCAGCTCCGCCAGGCGCCGGTATCCGCGCGCCTCGATTCGCGCAACACCTTCGAGTAGGCCATGAAGCAAATGTATACGGTCACGCGCAAGATTAGTATCGATACGCGGCGGGTACTGGGGGTCGTGATAGGGAAAGCGTTCGCCCGGCTGGCTCAGGGGATAGAAATCAAGTCCTGAGGGTACCTCGGGATCGATATACCTGGATAAGTGCTCGAGTTCACTGGGAGAAAACCAGTTCAGTAACACCTTTCCCCCAGAATTAGACGCGCCACCTGCCAGCCAAAGACTGCCAAAGCGGTGACTATATATCCCATAGTCGGGCGCGAAAATGGGCGTTGTTGACAGGAGCTTCATCACCAGGGTGCTTCCCAGCGAGGTGACCGCTTCACCGGGTGTCTGCACTCCGGTGGCGATAATGGCTGCAGTGCTATCGGTCGTGCCGGCCCGGAGTGTTGCTTCGGTGGGGAGTTGCAGTTCAGATGCGATCTGAGGATGCAGATTACCCAGGGCCGAGCCGGGTGCCACCACTTTGGGCAGCATCGCGGCAATCCCGGCCAAATCCTCCAGCCAGCCAGGCCATTGGCGTCGCACCACGTCGTAGCCCAGCTTGAGTGCATTGTTGTAGTCAGTTGCGCAGATCCGACCGGTCAGGCGTGCATTCAACCAATCGACCTGATGTACCACAAGAGCGTGTTTGAGCTGTGTTGCTTCCATCAGCCACAGCACTTTTGCGAGGCTCGAAGTCGCACCCCGTGCAGCGCTCTGTTTTGGTGCGTATTGGGCGATGCGGGCAGCTTGCGCTGTGGCACGCGCGTCGTTGTACATCAATGCAGTGGTGAGCGCATTGCCTTGTCGGTCAGCCAGGCAAACAGAGGCCGAAGTGCCATCGATTGCGAGATCAGTGACCTGCGCCTTTAGAGACACTGGCAGTGCAGCAATGCATTGCTTAAAAGTGGACCACCAGAGACTGGGGTGTTGCTCGACCCAGTCGTTTTGCGGTGTGCTATAGGGCTGGCTGCCTGCGCGACTTTCAGCGAGGACCTGTCCTTGGGCATCGACGATACACGCACGTGTACCCGAGGTGCCTTGATCAATGCCCAGTGCAAGCCCCATGATTGTTAACCGTTATCGTTTAGGGAAGCGTGATATAGTCCGGGGAGATCCAGCCTGGCGCTCGATGTTCAGCAATGACATCGGTATAGATCCCACCCCGCACATTGAATTTACCGGTGACTCGCATGAACCGTGGTGCCGTAGCCGCCACCAGATCACTGAGAATCTGATTGGTCACAGCTTCATGGAAGGCACCTTCCTCCCGATAGCTCCACATATAGAGTTTCAGTGCTTTCAACTCGACACAGCGGCTCTCAGGGATATATTCGATTTGAAAGGTGGCAAAGTCAGGCTGGCCTGTTTTGGGGCAAAGGCAGGTGAATTCAGGCACGTCGATGCGTATCAAAAAGTCTCTTTCTGGATTTGGGTTGGGGAAGGTTTCGAGTTCTTTGCTTGGTTGCGTGGTCATCGTGTATATTCGCGAAATCTAATAGATAGTTGGGGTCTATTGCGTTGCCTGTGACACCCGCTTAGCAGTTTGGTCCTGTACCGAGGAGCTGCGGGCATAATACCGGCCGCCCATTCTGCGATGTTTCACCGGGTAACGCCCGCTGCGAGCGCGTGTGGCCGTCGAGTATAGCATCTAACCAAAAACGATTATTTTCATTGTATCGATTCTGCATTCACACTCTTCTTTAAATTCTCTGCATGCGCCTAAGCAAAATCAAGCTGGCTGGATTCAAGTCTTTCGTGGATCCGACAGTCCTCAATCTTCCCAGTAACCTTGTGGGAATTGTCGGACCCAATGGCTGTGGCAAGTCGAATACCATCGACGCAGTCCGGTGGGTCATGGGCGAATCCTCTGCGAAACACCTGCGGGGTGAGTCCATGGAAGATGTAATTTTCAATGGTTCGGCTACGCGCAAGCCAGTGAGTCAGGCATCGATCGAACTGATTTTCGACAATAGCGATGGCAGTCTCGGCGGAGAATATGCACGCTTCAACGAAATTGCGATTCGCCGCCAGGTCACCCGCGAGGGTCAGTCCACTTATTTCCTGAATGGTACGCGTTGCCGCCGCCGGGATATCACGGATATTTTCCTTGGTACCGGCTTAGGGCCGCGCAGTTACGCGATCATAGAACAGGGCATGATCTCGCGATTGATCGAGGCCAAGCCGCAAGAATTGCGTGTTTACCTGGAGGAAGCGGCCGGCATTTCCAAATACAAAGAGCGGCGCAAAGAAACCGAAAACCGCATGCGGCACACGCGGGAAAATCTCGATCGTCTCAACGATCTGCGGGAAGAAATCGGCAAGCAACTCGAACACCTTAAACGCCAGGCGGAAACCGCAGAGCGATTCAAACAGCTCAAGGCAGAGGAACGTCGGTGCAAGGCTGAGCTGCTTGCGCTGCGATTACAGCAGCTACAGGAAGATCTCGGTTTCAGGCAACGCGCCATTGCCGAGAAACAGACGGCCTTGGAACAGTTGATGGCCAAGGTGCGCGAGACCGAAGCTAAGATCGAGACACTGCGTAGCGAACGGGACAGTGCGAATGAGCATGTGAATGCCCAGCAGGCGGGGTTCTATCAGCTTGGTAGTGAGATCTCACAGATCGAACAGACGATTCGGCATCAACAGGAACTCCAGGAACGTCAACTCAAGGAGCGCCAAACAGTGCTGCGTGAATTAGAGCAGGCTCAGGAGGAACTCGCACAGGATGCGGCGCGTTTGCAGGAGCAGGAGCAGGAGCTGGCTCAGTTAGAAAGCGAGCTCTTCCAGCAGGAAGAGATACT
>JANTGD010000020.1 GCA_024763135.1 Thiotrichales bacterium
CAAGGACGCGGCCATTGCCTGCGCACTGCGCCTTGATGCGCAGCATCACAAAAGCGCTGAGTCCGTCATTTTAAACTGGACGAGGTACTAGGCAAATGAGAAAAACCTCTCATCAACAATAAGGTGACCACGAGTTTTTCCGATTCACCATGCACACCAATATCTTACGCGTCTTTTTTGCGCCCAATTGAGGTTTGTAGTCAAAGGCACCACTGTTGGCCTCAATTCAGCAAACAATCCATCTCAAATCTGCTGCTCCGTGCTACGGCTCCTGTTTTCGGACAGACGCCTGGGACGCAGTTTCAGCTCGTTCGATTGTCACCGCCACCTGTCTGAGTCCTTGTGCTATGCACGGCGTTTCAGCAACGCGGATTACTGCAGACGCCATGTTCTTACGCAGTCAATTGGACTGCGTTGTTTGCTGGCGAGTCAGCCAGAGCCGGGCCTGCCTGCCTGCGTCGGCGTCATTAGATAGCGTTGCCAGTATCGCTTCACAATTCGCCGCTCCATCGCATACCGGTCGTCGTCAACGACCATCGCATCGCCCCGCAGGTTGCGATGGTGAATCTCATTGCGTAGTACCGTGTAGGCATCGATCAGCTGTTCGGCGGCCAGCAAATCTACAATACCGCTTTGAGCCAGTGTCAGCAAAATCCGCACATTGTCGGTCCAGCGACACAGCTCGGGATGCGCATGGGCATGCGCCAAAACCAAGTATTGCACCATAAATTCGATATCGGTGATACCGCCGGGCGATTTTTTCAGGTCGAATCGCGTTGTTTCCATGACGCCATGCTCCACCCACATGCGTTCACGCATCTCTCTGATTTCTTTCTGCAGATGGATGCTCTCTCGTGGTAGCGTGAGGATCTGCGCGCGAATCCGCTGAAAGGCGCGGGCTAAATGCGGGCTGCCAGCGATCGGCCGTGCTCTTACCAGTGCTTGATGTTCCCAGGTCCATGCCTCATCACGTTGGTATTTTTCGAACGCCTCAATGCCCGAAACCAGTAGCCCTGAGTTGCCACTGGGGCGCAGGCGCAGATCGACTTCGTAGAGCTCTCCGGCCGCCGTGAACACCGACAACAGATGGATGATACGTTGGCCAAGACGAGAGAAAAAGCTGCTGTTATCCAGTGGGCGCATCCCATCGCTGTGTTGTTGTTCCCCACCAGCATCATAGAGAAACACAAGATCCAGATCGGAACTGTAACCCATTTCGTAGCCGCCCAGTTTACCGTAACCAAGGACGAGAAAGCCGGCTTCGTGTGTCTGGCCATTGCGTTGGTAATGAGGCCGGCCATGCCGGGCGATCAGGTTGTTGCAGGCTATTTCCAGTACCTTTTTTACGGTGACTTCGGCAATCCAGGTCAAATGGTTACTGACTTGCATCAGCGGTATCGCTGCAACAATATCGGCCGCAGCAACGCGCAATTCTTGAGCATGTTTGAAGTGTCGCAGGGAGTCGAGTAATTGCTCTTCGTCTGTAGGGGGGATGCGTCCGGTCCGCGTGTCGATTGACCGCTTGAGACCAGGTCGATGTGGTGGATGGTAGAGCGTGGCCGGACTGATCAATTCATCCAGAAGAATGGGGTATTTCGCCACATAGTCAGCGATCCAGGCACTGGCCGAGCACAGCTTGGCCAAATGGTCGATTACCTGAGGTTGTTCCGCTAACAACGAGAGATAGACGCCGCGTTGGACGATGGTAAGCAGCAGTTGCAACAAACGTTGCAGCGTTATTTCCGGATTGTCCTGGCAGGCCACTGCGTATAACACATTCGGCATAATGCGATCGAGTCGCTCTTTACTCTTGGGCGACAGCACGCCAACCCGCCGATCTTGGGCAAAGTCTTTTAGTGCAGCATCGACGGTTGTAATGTCGTGATATCCGGCGGTTCGCAATGCTTCGAGATCATGCGATGCTGCTTGATGCAGGGATTGCCAATAACTGGTGAGCTGGTCGACTTCGCTTGGATGGGTTGCGTCTGTAGACCGCTGGCTACCAAAAACTTCGGCAAAATGTTGCGCCACCCGGGAGCGGTGCGTGTTTAGCGTTTCCAGAAAAGTTTCCCACCGAGAAAAACGCATATTATGAGCCAGTCGCCAGCGATCGAGGTCGTTCAATGGAAGGGCGTGAACTTGGCGATCGGCGATCATTTGCAGGCGGTTTTCGGACAGGCGTAGAAAGGTATAAGCGTGGATGAGTTCCTGGACGGTGTCTTTGGGGAGTAACCCGCGTTTTCCCAGATAGTTTAGGGTAGGCAATAGTTGGGTGCTGCGCAGATGCTGGTCCTGTCCGCCGTAGACCAGCTGGAACAGTTGCGTAATGAATTCGACTTCACGGATTCCGCCGGGTCCGAGCTTGAGATGATCTCCCATTCCTTTGCGTGCGGCCTCACGCGAAATCATCTGTTTGAGGTCGCGCAGTGATTCCAGGCTGCTGTAATCCAGATAGCGGCGGTAAACAAAATCCCGTAATCCCACCAGCAATGCCTTGCCAGCATCGCGGTCTCCTGCAATGACCCTGGCTTTTAGGAGTGCATATCGTTCCCACTCGCGACCATGCTGTTGATAGTAGTTGAGCATTGCAGCAAAGTGCATGACCAGCGCGCCTGAAGCGCCGAACGGGCGCAGTCGCATATCGACGCGAAACACCATGCCTTGGGCGGTGGTGTCACTGAGCACTTGAATCAGACGTTGGCAGAGTCGAGTAAAAAACTGTTCATTTGACTGGACTCGTCGCCCATCGGTTTGCCCCGTTTCGGGGTAGGCAAAAATCAAATCGATGTCCGATGAGAAGTTCAGCTCCTTACCGCCTAATTTTCCTAATCCCAGGACCACGAGATGTTGTGACTTGCCCTGGGCATTCCTGGGGGCGCCGTGAATTTGCGTAATCTGATCGGCATAACACCAATCCAGTGCTGCTTGCACCAGCAGGTCGGCTAAATCGGATAATGCCGCGAGCGTTTCTTCGAGTGTGGCGCTGTGATTGAGATCGCGCCACGCGATGGTCACCATTTTCCGATTGCGCAGTTCGCGTAATTGCTGTTTAAGACGTGTTTCATCATCGACACTTTGCAGTGCTTTACTCAGGATGGACGCCAAGTGACTGCGTTGATGGGTTTGCTTGAATTGACCTGAGAACCAGAGGGTTTCGAATAGCCTGGGGTTGCGGCTGCACCAATGCGTTATAAACTCGCTGCCCGCCCAGGTCGCGACAATTTCGCTCCGTTCTGCTGGAGCAATCTGCTCGAAAGCGGGCGATTGTTCTGTGAGAGCCAACCAGTGGGCATTGAGCGCATCGGCCAATTCTGTGGGCAGGGCGTGCTCGGTTGGAGCGGGGGAGATCGTCATACAGAAGTTTTTTGCTCAATCGTGCTGAACATATTAGTGTACCAGCGCTGTAATGACTCAGTGAGTGGCCGAAACTGTCGTAACTGCTCAGATTGCCGCTGAAATCCATCAGATCAAGGCGAAACATGCGAGATTACCAGCGAAAATGGCCATTTTCTTTACGCTGAGCTGGCGTATTTCTGAGGTTAGCTGAGTCGCTACACTGCACTCAACGTGGGATGCGGGATTGATGTCTCAAGGGCCACCACTGAGCCATCGATTGGTGCATACCAGTCCTGGCGGTGCGACACGCTGAAAGCGCGAGGTTTATCTCCTGCCGTAGGTAGGGTATGTTGACGCCTCCAATAGTAAGCATAGGACTGTTCATGAGTGGCGGGGATTCGTTAGACGACTGGATCGTGTTCACCGATCTCGATGGCACCTTATTGGATCATGACAGCTATGATTTCTCACCAGCGCTCCCAGCGTTGCGCCTGCTCAAGAGCCATCGGGTGCCGGTGATCTTGATCTCCAGCAAAACCTTCGCTGAATTATCGGAGATTGCCAGTACGCTGGCTTTGAATGACCAGCCAATGATCGGCGAAAATGGCGCATACATTGCCTACCCACTGAAATGGATCAATCATTGGGGTGTGGATTTGCCACGTGCCAAGCGTCAGGGCGACTATTTATTTGAAGATTTTGGCGCCGACTATGCAGAAATCCGCACCATCCTCAATGCGCTCCGGCACAATAATGGCTTTCGGTTTCATGGCTTTGGTGACTGGTCAGTGGAAGAAATCCAGAGAAACACGGGCCTGAGCCTGGCTGATGCGCAACGCGCAGCACAGCGGATTGCTTCCGAGCCAATCCTCTGGGAAGACAGTGATGCACAATTGGCCGCGTTCAAGGCCACGTTGGAATCCAATGGTCTGGTATTGCTCAAGGGAGGGCGCTTTTATCACGTTATGGCTCCGGGCGGCAAGGATCGCGCCATGGGCGTTTTGAAAACACGTTTTGAGCAATCCAGCGGCAAGCACTATACCAGTGTGGCCTTGGGGGATGGGCCCAACGATGTGGCCATGCTGACGCAGGCAGATATTGCCGTTGTGGTGCGTAATCCGCATTCAGACGCAATCGAACCGGCAGCCGCGCGTGTGATCTATACGCAGGCTGCGGGGCCGGCGGGTTGGAACGAGGCCATCCATACCCTTTATCAAGAATCCAAAATGAGTTGACGCTATGGCAGATTTCGCACAACCGGGATTGATCACCACGCTCCACAATCTCCGCAGTAAGCCACTGGAGCAACTAGAGCAGGAATTGGTCGGATTTGGGCGGAAAAATCCCATGACGCTGATTTTGCCGTCCCTGTTTTCAGAGCTCAAAGGGCCTGCACTGCAAGGGATTGTCGACCAACTCAAACATGCCCCTTATCTGCATCAGATCGTGATTGGCTTAGATCGGGCCGATAAGCAGCAGTTTGAGCATGCGCAGCGATTTTTTGATCAATTGCCTCAGAATAAGCGCATTCTGTGGAATGACGGGCCGCGGCTGCGCGCCCTCGATAAGCTGCTCGCCGAGGAGGGACTATCCCCTCATCAAGAAGGTAAAGGCCGTAACGTTTGGTTTTCCATGGGCTATATTCATGCGCAAAACACGTCAAAAGTTGTTGCCTTACATGATTGCGACATTTTGACCTACAAGCGCGACATGCCCGCGAGGCTGTTCTACCCACTGGCCAATCCGAGCTTTGGCTTTCTGTTCGCCAAGGGCTATTACTCACGCGTCAACAACAACCAACTCAGTGGGCGCGTTGTACGGTTGCTCTACGTACCCCTGATCCGCGCGCTCAAGGTCTTGTTGGGAGCGTTACCGTTATTGGATTTTCTGGATTCATTCCGGTATCCACTGGCGGGTGAATTTGGGATGCGTGCCGAAATTATTGCGGGTATGCGAATTCCCAGTGACTGGAGTCTGGAAGTCGGGATGTTGTCTGAGGTACATCGAAACATCACCCTCAGCCATGTCTGTCAGGTAGACATCGCAGATAACTATGATCACAAACACCAGGAGTTGGGCGGCGCAGACTACAGTGGTGGTTTGTCGAGAATGAGCCATGAAATCGCCAAAGCGATCTTGCGTAAACTTGCGACTGAAGGCGTGGTGCTGAGTTCTGCTTTTCTCCGCACCTTGAAAGCCAGTTACTACCGGCTTGCCTTGGATATGATAGAGCGCTATCAGGCCGACGCACAGCTCAATGGTTTGTACTTCGATCGGCACGGTGAAGAGCAAGCGGTCGAGTTGTTTACACAAGCCATCATCAGCGCCGGCGATCAATACTTGAGCAGTCCCACCGAAGTGCCCTTTATGGCAAATTGGAATCGCGTCTTCAGTGCGATTCCGGACTTTTCCGATCAGTTGATGGAGGCAGTTGAAGCGGATAACCAGTAGCATCCATAAGGCGGGATAACCAGCTCGGCATGAGCGGTGTCGACGATGGGGGGCTTGTCGGTCAGAAGATCAATAAAATCGTCGTTCAATTCGGGATGTTCCGGTAGGCGGATCGATTTGGAAAAGGGGGTGAAGTTGTAAAGTGCGATAATGCGTTCGCTGTAATCGGGTGCCGTGCGGCAAAAGCCGAACAGCTCCGGCCCCAGATCCAGCGCCTTTTGGGGCCCGTCTGGGTGAAATGCCTTATGGGTACGACGAATCTTCAAACGCCGCAGATATTCATCAAAAATGTACTGCGCAAGTCCTTTGACATCGGTCAGGTGTTGTCCGAGTTCTGTTAAATCCCATCTTCGCCGGTTGATAGCCCGCGTCATGCCTGTGACTTCCACGCCATGAAAATCATTGGGCGTAGCGAGTAATGAGTGGATATAGACTGCAATCAAGCCTTGGAGCGACATGGCAACCGTTTGAGTGAGCAAAAAACGTTCCTTGTGCCAGCGGTCCTGGGCATCGCGGCAGGCGTCGAAATAGGTCAGGTTGAGTTCGTAGGGGCTCTCTGAGCCGTCGGCGTTTTTTTTCATTGAAACAAAGCCACCGAGATTGCGCATCTCATCAAGCATGGCGTGGAGTTCATCGGTCGGTACGATTCCCTCTAAGGGGCGCAGGCCGATCCCATCATGCGAGGCAGTGAAGTTGAAATAGGTGCAGCCTTGCGGTGGAGGCTCGAGGTTGCTGGCCCAATCGAACAGATAACGGGTATTGCCCGAGTGGATCGCGTGCAAAAGTAGCGGCGGCAGGCTGAACTGATAGACGCAATGCGCTTCATCCCCATGCCCAAAGTAACTGATGTTCTCCTCGTGGGGGACATTGGTTTCGGTCAGGAGAATCACGCCCGGCTCGATCTCTGCAAGTAGGTCGTGAAAAAGTTTGATGATCTCATGGGTTTCGGGCAAATGAATACAAGGGGTGCCGATTTTTTTCCAGAGATATGCGACCGCGTCGAGGCGCAGAATGCGCGCACCGTGCCGGATATAAAACAGCATGATGTCGATGAATTCGAGTAATACCGTGGGATTGGCATAGTTCAGATCGATCTGGTCATGACTGAAAGTCGCCCAAACATACTTTTTGCCCTGCCGTGTATAGAATTCCGCAAGTAACGGTGTGGTGCGTGGACGCACCACCATGGTGAGATTTTCCTTGGGATCAACTTCAATGAAAAATTCCCGGCCAGGTTCGCGGTCTTCGAGAAAATCAGTGAACCAAAGATTGCGGGTTGAACAATGGTTGAGCACGAAATCGATAGCCAGGTCGAAATGCTCGTTGATTTTAGCGATATCCTCCCAGTCACCCAGTTCCCGGTTGACATCGCGGTAGCTGATTACTGCAAATCCATAGTCAGAACTGTAGGGGAAGATCGGGAGCAAATGGATGCTGCGAAAAGCATCTTGCAGGTTTTCGTTGGCAAAGCGATTCAAGGTTGCCAAAGGGCGTTCTGCGGGCGCCTGAATGGTGTCACCATAGGAAATCAGAATGGTATCCTGTTCATTCCAATGAGGTAGGCCATAGCGTGGAGTGTGGTCTGCGCAATGCTGCGCAACGAGCGCTGCGAGACCCTCGAAGATCTGAGGTGCCAGGTCTTTTCCATACACCCGTGAGAGATGTTCGAGGAGACGCGTCTGGGTGTTTTGTGCGAGGCAATGGGGTGTTTTTTCGGTCATGAATGGCTTGGAATGATGTTGGTGGTTTTGCCGGGGGATTCGCAAGCTTGAGTGTAGCGGCTAGCCTCCCGGGGATTGTTTTTTTACTTCAACAGCACAACTATTGTGCGCAGTTTCGGCGGGTCAGGTATTCTGAGGGTTCACAGGAACTGCAGATTACCCTACAACGCAAGGAGCATACCAATCAATCATGAGGACGGCGCAGTGGTATTGAGAGCGTCCAAGGGTTGACGGCTGCGCAACTGCCGCATATTGATATGTCGCTTTTGAGCTTAACTCTGGAGAGCAACGAACTGCCTACGGAGTATCCTGGCTGATTGAGTAAAAAAAGTGCAATGGCTTAGCACGCTCGTCGCAGACTGTGTGAGTGCCTTAACTACTCCGGAGACCTTGTAGCCATCAATACCAGGGAGGTGAGTTACTCGCTGGATGCAAAAATGCCTTGGTCCCAGCTGCAATCCAAGCCTGCGAGTTAAGGGTAAAAAATATCGCATTCAATACATAAAAAAAGCAATTACGTCACTGTTATTATCACAGCCGCTAGAACAATCATTGAGGTAGATTTATGGCAGAGCTAAAAGCGCTCTTATTCGATGTGGATGGCACCTTGGCAGATACCGAGGAAATACATCGGCAATCCTTCAACAAAGCTTTTTTGGAAGCCGGACACGACTGGCATTGGAGCCAGGATGACTATCGCGAGTTGCTCAAAGTCACTGGAGGCAAAGAGCGGATTCAACACTTTCTGCAGCAGCAGTACCCTGAATTTAGCGTGCCCGGAGATCTTTGGGACTATATTGCGGGCTTACACAAGCGTAAAACGGCGCACTATGTGGAACAATTACAGGGTGGGCGTATACCACTCCGCCCGGGGGTCAAGCGTTTGATCGAAGCCGCGCGAGCGGAGAATTATCGGCTTGCGGTGGCGACCACCACCACCATGGAAAATATCACTGCGTTACTTGAATCGAACCTGGGGCCCGATGCCATGCAATGGTTCGATGCAGTTGCTGCGGGAGATATGGTGGCAAAGAAGAAACCTGCTCCCGATATTTATCTGCTGGCGATGGAACAGTTGCAACTGGCTCCGGAAGACTGTATTGCTTTTGAGGATTCCTATAATGGTGTTCAAGCGGCTCGTGCTGCACAGCTCGTCACCATTGTTACCGCCAGTGAATATACCCGCGATGACGATTTTAGTGGCGCCGCGCTGATTCTCGATCAGATGGGTGAACCCGATGCGCCTGCAAGGGCACTGTATGGTACCTTGGCGCCTGATGATTATTTGAGTATGCCGGTGGTAAGGGAGGTATTTGCCCGCGCTGCTGAGTGTGCTTGATACGTGGTAGCTGCTCAGATTGCCCCTGAAATACGTCAGATAAAGGCGAAGAATGTGAGGTTGCCAACGTCAATGGCGAATTTTTAAACGCAGAGTTGGTGTAGTTCGGGGATTAGCTGAGTAGTGACGATACGTTTACTCGTGTTTGCCAGATCGGTGACAGAGGGGCGTGTCGGTCACCGTGGGTGAGGAGGCGGGTCGTGTTTCCCAGGCAAAGGTTTGATAATCAAAGTTGGACTGCAGGGTGGGTTTGATCACCTCGAAATAGGGTGAGAGATCAAAGTCGCGGGGTGCGTAGAGGCTGTGATGACGAATGTTGTACTGGATCTGGCGCGCAGTCTCGTCTGTACTTTCTTGGGGGAGAATAGGGTAGCCGACGGATTGAAAGGCTTGGGCAATCAGTGAAGAACAGATGGCGCGGGTTGGATCGCCACTGCCCAGTGCGATCAATTGGCGGCGAAAACGGCTGGGTACAGGTGGAGTGGGTAATAGGTAGCGCGCCAGGTCGAGAATGTTTTTTAAATCGTAATCACAGCCCAAGTGCCGCATCATGTAATTGATCACCTTAAGTTTATCGTCGGGAGTCAGGCCAACCGGGCGGCAGATTCGGGTATTTAAGCGGGTATATTTTGAGAGTGGCACTGCGATGACGCCCTGCGTGATATCAGCCTCGATTAATACCGGGGGGTCGCGAAAAGAGCGCTCCGGGTCCACGATATTCCCGACATACACAGCGGAGTGCGACCACGTGGATTGAGTGAGATATTTAATAGCGCCACTGACCCACTGATTCCCCTCTACAAGCAGTACATCACAAGGCTCGATGGTCGCAGCGAGAATCTCGCGGCTATGCACCGAAAATTCGGTATATCCTGAAACCTGTCGGGTAATAAAGCGGGCGAGCAGTTTACCTGGCAGTGCAAGTAAGTCGTGATAATTCATAGCGTTAAACGTATATATTAACGTTGATACGTTTTTTCTAAGACACTTTCTATCCAGCCTCGTACAGCGCGCCGCAGATGTTGCGGATCACGTTGCGTCTCGCCGTCAATGGCCCGGGCCTGTGCCATGCGACGTAACACCAAGCCGTAACCTCTGGACCGCTCCCTGGGGGCAGGTTTTTGGGCAGCCATCCTTGGTGTTGCTCCGGCTTGACAGAGAACGGCTATGCCTGCGCCGGTATGGCTTGTGGCTGAGCGCCCAAAGACCGGTTGGATGAGGCTTTACTAAAAGATTGTCCTAATAGCTATGAGATTAGATGCTCAAGGCTGCCTGTGTGTAGAGCCCCGCGAAACGATCCGGCATCTTGTCCTGTGTTTCGCTCCATTTGCAGTCATTTGCCGTATTTTTTCATTTTATCTTGTTAAACTCGCGCTTGTTGTGCGGTTTTCGAAACACAATCGAGGGTCTCTAAATGAAACGACGTAGTTTTCTCAAACACCTCATCTCACTACCAGCACTGGCCTGGACTGCGACGCCCGCAATGAGCGCGATTGATCATACGGCGCAATCGCCAGACCGGCTTATTATTGTCAACGGATGGGTGCTAAAAGCCTCTGATGTAACAACCTTGCGCCGCGTCTCGGATTAAACAGGGTGTGACAAAACAAGTGGCTGGTGCTGATCGACTCAGGAGGGCTTGGTGTCATCCGCCCACAGAGACTTGTGTTCTGATTGCATAACATTGATGCAGCGGCCAGCGAACCGGGGTTCACCCGCAGGGAATTAAGAACGAGGAAGTTAATTATGAGCATTTCCGATCTCAACACTGTCACCGATGATCCGTTCGCAGGTAAGGTTTACGATGTTTGCATCTGCGGCGCAGGACCAGCTGGAATTACCCTTGCACGGAAACTCTCAAAGCAATTTGATGTCTGCCTGCTCGAAGCAGGGGGGATGGAATTTTCGCGTGAGTCTCAGAATTTCTACAAAGGAAGTAATACCGGCGAGTCGTATTTTTTGCTGGATCATTGCCGCATGCGACATTTTGGCGGTTCATCGGCCGTTTGGGGTGGCGCATGCCGGTTGCTCGATGCGGTGGATTTTGCAAAGAAACCTTACGTGCAATACAGTGGCTGGCCAATTGGGAAACAAGATTTGGATCCCTACGTCGCTGAGGCCTCCGAGATCTTGGATACCGATCTAAAGGCGCAAACCATCCGTTATCCAATTCAGCCTGTAAATGGCTGGCCGCCTGCCGTGCCTGGTATGGAGGAGACCGAGTTCCATTTGAGCCGCTCTGAACCTTATGGCATTCCCACGCATTTTGGGCATAAGTATGCTGATGAGGTTAAACAAAATGAGCGTATCGACTGTTTCATCAATGCGGCCGTGGTCGATGTCATGCTCGATGATGCATTGCGCAATGTGACCGCATTCGAAGTTTCTAATTTCCTGAAAAACCGCTATCGGGTCAATGGTCGGTATTTTGTGATCGCGGCCGGTGGGATAGAGAATCCCCGCATACTTTTAAACGCGAATAAACAGAAGCCCGCTGGCGTCGGTAATGACCAGGACTTGGTAGGGCGGTTTTTTGCCGATCATCCTCATCAGTATTTGGGCGAGTTTATTTTGCAGGATGAAACCGAAGCGGTGGCGCAGAAAGATCCTGCATTCAATCAAAATGTGGGCTACGCTTTTGCGGGGCGCTATTTAACCCCGACGCGTGAAGGCATGTTGCAGAAACAGGAGCTGACATATTCCTTAGGATTGAATCCGCCCAGCTCGAAGTTGGTGAATCAGAACGACACCGATTTCAAGTCTAAAATCCGTTCGATTGTTTGTACCACCGATACGCTTCGCAGTGCAGCGGAGTGGCTCAAAGGAGGCACGGTCAGTTGCGTGCAATGGACCGATGGCTACCTGGCGCTGCAAGCCGAGCAGGAACCGAATCCAGAGAGCCGCATCACGCTGACCGAGGCGCAAGATGATTTTGGAATGCCGCGTTTGAACCTGCACTGGCAGTTTACGCAGCTCGATAAACAAACGATCAAAAATTCCGCGTTCGGGGCGGCCAAGGCTTTTGCTGAAACGAATTCGGGGCGCGTGCGCCTGCAGAAATGGTTACTCGAAGAGGATATGCATGTACCCGGTTATGGCGAGGGGACCGCATCGATTATTGCCGGGCCGCACCATATGTGTACAACCCGCATGTCAGATGACCCTAAAGAAGGAGTTGTCGATAAAAACCTCAAAGTCTATGGCACTGACAATTTGTATATGGGGGGATCGAGTGTGTTTGCTACCGGTGGGTTTTCCAACCCAACCTTTACCATTGTGCAGTTAAGCCTGCGCTTGGCGGAGCATTTGGACGATGTAATGACCTCTTCGTCAGTGGCGTGAGCCTGAGGTCAACTGAGTGTCGGGGCATCACCGTCCCCATATTCGATTTGTAGCCAACTCAATAGTGCGACACCCGCAGTTTCGGTGCGCAGGATTCTCGGGCCGAGCTGCACGGTGTCAATATTTTGGGACCGCATCTGGGCTAGTTCTTGATCTGTAAAACCACCTTCTGGTCCCACGAAAAACGCAACACGTGGCGTATCGATTGGCTTGATGTTGCGTAACGTCGTGGTTGCATGAGGGGCGAGCGCCAGGCGCAAGGTATTCGGTTCAGACTGTTTCTTAACATAGGCTTCAAGTGTCACTGGCGGGTGCAGATCAGGTAGCATACAGCGTCCTGATTGTTCAGCCGCATGGGTAATCACCCCTTGCCAGTGCCGCAGTTTTTTAATCAATTGCGTTTCGCCCAGAGGGCGTTGAGAACGCTGAGAGTACAGGAGCTGGATGCTGCTGACCCCCAGTTCCACGCATTTCTGCAGCGTATAGTCCATGCGCTCCCCCGCGCTGATGGCTTGTACGAGTTCACTGTGTAGCAATGACTCGCGTTCGCAATGATAGCGCTGCGTGATTTGCACGACGGCTTGTTTTTTACCAATGCTGAGAATTTCTCCACGTGTTTCGAAAGAACCACGTCCATTGAAAAGCACGAGGGATTGCCCAGGTTTGAGGCGCAATACAGTGATTAGATGATGCCGGGCGGCTTCGGGTAGGATGATCTCCGATCCCGATTCCAGCCCGGCGTCTACATAAATGCGTGGTATACGGCTCACAGCAGGTGCTTAGGCCGTCTCAGCATGATTGAGGTTCAGATTGCGCCAGATGGTACGAGTGGGTTCTACTTTGTTCATCGAATAGAAATGCAGACCGGGGGCGCCTTGTGCCAGGAGCTGTTCACAGAGATGTGTGACCACATCGACGCCAAACGCGCGCAGTGAATCGAGGTCTTCACCAAAATCCTGCAGGCGTTTGCGCAACCAGCGGGGGATCTCCGCACCGCAAGCGTCAGAGAAGCGAGCCAGCTGCACAAAATTGTTGATCGGCATAATCCCCGGGACGATCGGAATATCGATCTGCAAGGCTGCACAGCGGTCCATAAAGTAGAAATAGCTGTCGGGATTGAAGAAGTACTGCGTAATGGCACTATCAGCGCCCGCGTCGACTTTGCGTTTGAAGTTCAATAGATCGGTTGCGGCACTGTCTGCCTGAGGATGGAATTCCGGATAGGCGGCTACCTCGATAAAGAAATGATCGCCGGTGACTTCCCGGATATAGCTGACCAATTCATTGGCGTGCTGCAGCTCACCCGGCTCTTGTAAGCCGGAGGGTAAATCGCCGCGCAGGGCGACTATGTGGCGGACATCATGGTTGCGATAGATATCCAGAATGTTTTTGATGTCTGCTTTGGTGGCGCCGATACAGGACAGATGCGGCGCGGCTTCGACTCCCGATTGAGCCTGGATTTCTAGCACGGTTTCCAGGGTCCGCGCCTGAGTCGACCCTCCGGCACCAAAGGTGACGGAAAAATATCGCGGTTGCAGCGCTGCGAGAGCTGCGCGTGTCTGGCGGAGGTTTTCGGCGGCTTGTTCGGATCTTGGAGGGAAAAATTCCACGCTAAAAACCCGATCATGAAGGGCTGTATTTTCCATGGACGGTGTCTCATCAATCAGTGGCGTATTGCCTGCCGGCCATCGCTCGATGCCACGGCAATACGCAGGTTACGACGGGACGCAGATTGCGCCCCGTCGAAGACGGGTTTTTATGGACAGATCAATACCGATAATGATCCGGTTTATACGGCCCTTCTACGGGGACGCCGATATAGTCCGCCTGCTCTGGCGTTAATTCGGTCAACTTGGCACCGATCTTGTCCAGATGCAGACGCGCAACCTCCTCATCGAGTTTTTTCGGCAGAATATAGACCTGCCTGTCATACTCTTCGGTTTTTGTGAAAAGCTCGATCTGGGCGAGCACCTGGTTGGTGAAAGAATTGGACATCACAAACGACGGGTGGCCTGTCGCACAACCGAGGTTCACCAGGCGGCCTTCTGCCAGCATGATGATGCGTTTGCCATCCGGAAAGATAATGTGGTCGACTTGGGGTTTGATATTTTCCCAGCGGTATTGTTTTACACCTGCGATGTCGATTTCATTATCAAAGTGTCCAATATTGCAGACGATAGCCTCGTTTTTCATCGCAGTCATGTGATCGTGAGTGATAATATCTTTGTTGCCCGTCGTGGTCACAAAGATATCCGCTTCGGCGACCACATCATCCAGCCTGACGACCCGGTAGCCTTCCATTGCGGCCTGCAACGCACAGATTGGGTCGATTTCGGTCACCCAGACGGTTGCACCGAGGCCGCGCAATGACTGTGCGGAACCTTTACCCACATCCCCATAGCCACAGACCACAGCAATCTTGCCTGCGATCATCACATCGGTTGCGCGCTTGATGCCGTCCACCAAGGATTCCCGGCACCCATACAGGTTATCGAACTTGGATTTGGTCACCGAGTCATTGACGTTCATAGCGGGAAACAACAAAGTCCCCTGTTCGACCATCTGATACAGTCGGTGGACTCCGGTGGTGGTTTCCTCTGTCACGCCGCGGATGGATTCGGCCATACGGTGATAACGCTGAGGATCTTCAGCGAGGCTGCGTTTTAAAACGCCGAGTATCACCTGCCACTCTTCACTATCGTTCTCTGTGGGTTCCGGTACCGCTCCGGCATTAGCGAACTCGACGCCTTTGTGGACCAGTAAGGTAGCATCTCCACCGTCGTCCAGGATCATGTTCGGAACGCCATTGTTTGGCCAATTCAGCACTTGTTCGGTGCACCACCAGTATTCCTCCAAGGTTTCCCCTTTCCAGGCGTATACGGGAATGCCTGCTGCGGCAATGGCGGCTGCGGCGTGATCCTGGGTCGAGAAAATATTGCATGAGCACCAGCGTACTTCAGCACCGAGCGAAACCAGGGTTTCGATCAATACGGCGGTTTGGATGGTCATGTGCAGGGAGCCGGTGATACGGGCGCCCTCAAGCGGTTTGGATTCGCCATATTTTTTGCGCAGCGCCATCAGGCCTGGCATTTCGGTTTCAGCTATGGCGATTTCTTTGCGGCCCCATTCGGCCAGAGAAAGGTCGGCGACTTTGTAGTCAGTGAAAGATGTATCTACGACAGCGTTCATAAGTCATTTCTCCTCAATGTCTTATTTACGAGCGCCGTTGTCAACGGATTGTCAGCGACTTCTGAGCCTGGCGGGTCGTTAACTGCCCGTCGCAGCGCTCCTCAAAAGTGCTGTAAATTTGCTAGGGTTGAAGCGTCTCCTGCAAGTTAGTCGAGATTGGCGGCCGCTTTGAGTTGTGCTGCCTTATCGGTTTGTTCCCAGGGTAATGCGATGTCGGAACGGCCAAAATGCCCGTATGCAGCCGTTTTCTGGTAAATCGGCTGAATGAGATTGAGCATTTTCACCAAGCCGTAGGGGCGCAGGTCGAAATGTTCGCGAATCAGCGCTTCGATTTCAACATCGGTGCGTTTGCCGGTGCCGAAAGTGTCGACTGCGATGGAAGTGGGCTCCGCAACACCAATGGCATACGAGACCTGAATCTCACAGCGCTCCGCCAGCCCTGCCGCGACGATGTTTTTGGCGACGTAGCGACAAGCGTATGCTGCAGAACGATCAACTTTGGATGGATCTTTGCCAGAGAACGCCCCGCCACCATGCCGAGCCATACCGCCGTAAGTGTCCACAATGATTTTGCGACCGGTCAAGCCACAATCACCTACCGGACCACCAATGACGAAATTTCCGGTGGGATTGATGTGGTACTGGGTCGCCTGATTCAATAACGCTGCGGGGAGCGTGGGCTTGACGATTTCCTCGATCACGGCTTCCTGCAGGTCGGGCAGGGTGATTTCTGGATTGTGTTGGGTTGACAGTACGACTGCTTCGATGGCGACGGGCTTGCCGTTATCGTAGCGCAGAGTAATTTGGCTCTTTGCGTCGGGGCGTAACCAGGGCAGTTTGCCGGTCTCACGAACCTCATGCTGTTTGCGAACCAACTCATGGGCGTAGTGAATAGGGGCAGGCATCAGCGCGCTGGTCTCATTCGTAGCATAACCGAACATCAGGCCCTGGTCGCCCGCGCCTTGATCTTCCGGTTTGGAACGGTCAACGCCCATGGCAATGTCGACGGACTGTTTGCCGATCGATACGAGTACCGCGCAAGTCTCCCCATCAAAACCCATGTCTGAGCTGTTATAGCCAATATCGAGCACGGTTTTGCGTGCGACTGCTTCGTAGTCGATGTGCGCGTCGGTCGTGATTTCGCCGGCTAAGATCACCATGCCGGTTTTAACCAGTGTTTCACAAGCAACACGCGCATGTGGATCCTCAGCAAGAATTGCGTCGAGGATACCGTCCGAGATTTGGTCGGCCACCTTATCCGGGTGTCCGGCAGATACGGATTCCGAGGTAAATTGATGACTATTGATCATTAAATTTCATATTCCTTGGATCGAAAAGGTTGAAAAAAGAACAAGCCACGGCACTCCGAGCCGGGATCGGGCGTTCGTATCATGCAGCGGCTGAATGCCACCTGAGTAGCATGCCGGATCTGCATGGATCGTCCTCTCTTGCGGCCCGAGCCACGGGCTCGGATGGATTGGCAGGACAGCGAATCGCGGATGATTCCACGCGTCGCTGGATCCCCAAGAGGCGGTTAGAGAATTGCGAGGCTGACGGGAAAGCTGGATTTGACTGCATATCTTCCTGATCTATTGTGAAATAGCGTAACGATCCGCCTTAAAAAACCGGGAAAAGTCAGCCAGATCAACGCTCATTTGCGACAGTACCTATTCTCCGATACCCCTCATTGTGCAGCCTGGCGCAGTGAATACGCATAGGTTGCAACGCATAAAGTCTAGCCGAATTTTGTTTTGCAGCTCCAGGTTTCCTTGATGAAATCAGGCACTATGTCACGTTGATGCCGCATTCCAGAGGCACTCACCTCTTGACTTGAATCATTAATGTGTCGCGCTAGGTGGTTGATACTTCGTGATGTTAGTGCAAGCCAGGGTTCAACGAGCTTGCCGTGGCGACGTAAATCCGCGAGAATGCAGCGCTAAATTTTATACCGGCTCATGACCTAAGCTTGCCAAAATAATACTCACAATCCGTTTCGACTGGCTAATTCACCGATCTGAGCGAGAATTCGGCTTGCGCGGGAATCGGGTTGACAGTTTCCATTTGATCCATTCGGGAGATTACCTATGACTACTCGCAGAGAGCTAGCCAATGCGATCCGTGCTTTGAGTATGGATGCAGTTCAGAAAGCAAAATCAGGCCACCCAGGCGCTCCAATGGGCATGGCGGACATCGCTGAAGTCCTTTATAACGATTACATGAAACATAATCCCACCAACCCTTCATGGGTCGATCGGGATCGTTTCGTCATGTCGAATGGACACGGTTCGATGCTTCCATATTCACTGCTGCACCTGACAGGCTATGATTTGCCGCTGGAAGAGCTTAAAAGCTTTCGTCAGCTGCACTCCAAGACACCCGGGCATCCGGAATATGGCTACACGCCAGGAATCGAAACAACCACGGGGCCATTGGGGCAAGGTGTAACCAATGCGGTCGGTATGGCCATTGCGGAAAAAGCTTTGGCCGCCCATTTCAATCGCCCGGGTCATGAAATCGTTGACCACTACACTTATGTGTTCCTCGGGGATGGGTGTTTGATGGAAGGGATTTCCCATGAGGCCTGTTCTCTTGCCGGCACCCTGGGCCTGAGCAAACTCATACTTTTCTACGACGATAACAATATTTCGATCGACGGAGAGGTAGAAGGTTGGTTTACCGATGATACCCCAGCCCGGTTCGAGGCTTACGGCTGGCATGTGGTTTCCAATGTCGATGGCCATGATCCCGAGTCAATCAAGGCTGCGGTCGATGCCGCCCGAGCAGCGACAGATAAGCCCAGCATCATATGCTGTAAAACCATCATTGGCTTTGGCTCGCCGAATAAAGCAGGCAAGGAAGAATGCCACGGGGCCCCTTTGGGCGAAGAAGAGATCGCGCTTACCCGCAAGGAGTTGGGATGGAATTATGGTCCTTTCGAGATTCCCGATGAAATTTATGCCGGGTGGGATGCAAAAGAAAAAGGTGCGGCGGCCGAATCTGAATGGAACGAGCGTTTCGCCGCGTACCTGAAGGAATTCCC
>JANTGD010000021.1 GCA_024763135.1 Thiotrichales bacterium
TCACCAATAAGGTGACCACGAGTTTTTCCGATTCACCATGCACACCAATATCTTACGCGTCTTTTTTGCGCCCAACTGAGGTTTTTAGGTTGAGCGCTTCGGATTACTCTGGATCCATCAAAACACGCTGGGTGGAATACCAACGTAGTCAGTCCCGGGGCGGATTGACTCAAAGCCTTGCTGCCACACGCCGTCGCAATTGCCCGTGGTATACCATTGCCGACTACCGGGTAGGTGCAAACTGCCAGACCAACTGCCAAAAATCAGGGCTTCGGGACTCTCAAAGTGACCAATTATTGAATTGTCCGCGCGTTTAAGTGACGCGGTGACGGTGAGTTCCATGCCATCGGCAAGCGTTACCCCGCCCGCAAAATGTCGGTACGCCTCCCCCGTAAGATATTCGTATAGGTGCACCGAAAAGCGCGGGCAGTCCCGCCCATACAGATCGACAGCTTGTGGCACACCGGGCGTGAAATTCACCAACAGATGACCCAACCCGTCTTCCGTAGCCGAACTTGCTCCATCTGGACGCTGCGTGACTGGCGCGGACGCTTCGTTTTCCGCATAGCGGTTAACGTCTGAAGCTTCACAACCACTCAGAGTGAATAAAGATCCCAACAACAGGCTGGATAACACCCCCAAAACGCCCGGACGATAACCTTCCCGTCTGACAACCTGTAAGTTCCCGAATCCAGTTACCACCCACATGCCGTTCGAACCTCCTGTGTGAACCAATCACTACGATAGCTCAGGAGGAAAAAAGTTCCCCGCTATAACGGCTCAGCGTATTCATCTTTTGCCACATCTCGGTGTTATTTTCGTACTCGAATGGTCACATATTTTCTATATGCTCACATTCTCCGTGCGAAAACGAAAATGTCTTGATATGAACCAAACTCTAAACACGCTGAGTCGTTACTCTCCACCTCAGTACTCAAGCCGGCACAACGCTATGGATGGATGCCCAATGCCCCGTCCAAAGGGAGCGCTTGATGCTGGAATGTCTAAGTCATGCATGCGGATTTTCTGGGTTATCCCGTATACCACCAGGGAATAACGCCAATACCTTAGTAGATTCATAAACAATAGACTGCAAATTTACAAACCAGAAATCAATGCAACGTTGCACTGGCTTGACTGATGTCGTCACCCGGGTCGTAAGAGAGAGTGTCTTATTAACCCGGCATCAAAATAGGTCGTACTCAGAGCCTCAGGCATCGCCCCTATCTAGTACATCGTCACAGGCAATGGTCGCTCCCTTGGCAAGGCAGGCAATGCTGAGAGGGGAGTTACCTGAGGCTCCTAGCCGATTGATTACTGAATACAGGCCATGCTGAACACGACCTATTATGCTACCGGGTTAATAGTAGAACGAGATTTCTGATTGCCACCTAACTAATTTTTTCAGAGCCGCCTATGCTTGAGTCCGCCAATCCAAAATTGCAACCTGGCAACCTGCAGCCTGCAGATCCTACGCAGCAATCCGGCGCCGCCCTCACGACACCCGACGAGCCATTTTATATTGTCGGTATTGGCGCTTCTGCGGGCGGACTCGAAGCCTTGCGTTCGCTCATCCCCACCTTCTCGGACAACCCCAAACTCTGCTATGTGATCGCGCAGCACATGGACCCAAACCACAACAGTATGCTCGCCACCATACTCGAGCGCGATACGCCACTGCCGGTGCAGGAACTTCGCCCGGAAGAAGTCCTGCAAAGCGCCCGAATCTACATCATCCCCCCGGGCAAAGACGCGCTGCTCAACGGAGATCGCATTCACCTTAAACCCGCCACGACCAGCGGACCAAAACCCTCTATCGATCGCTTCTTTGAATCATTGGGTAAACAGCGCGGCAAAAATTCGATTGGCGTCATCCTGTCAGGAACGGGCTCGGACGGTGCACGCGGCTTATACCATATTAAGGCAGAAGGAGGCATTACCGTCGCGCAGCAGGAAAATTCCGCCAAATTTTCGAGCATGCCCCAGGCCGCCATTGCTACCGGGCATGTCGATTTCATCCTCACACCTGAACAAATTGGCGAACTACTGCCAGGCTTGGTGAGCCTGCCCAGAAAACTGCCTGAATCCGCAGCCGATACAGACCAAGACGAGTATCAACACCTTTTCCGTTTGCTACTGCAACACACAGGCACCGACTTTTCCAATTACAAACAGACCACCGTAACCCGCCGCATCGAGCGTCGCATGGCCGTCAACCGGCTCACTCAGCTGGATGCTTATATGGCACTGCTCGAGCAGCATCCCAATGAACTGGAGCGCCTGCACGATGATCTGTTGATTTCGGTCACCAATTTTTTCCGCGACCCCGATGCCTACGAAACGCTCAAGCAGTACCTCCCGCACCTGCTGAGCCAGGCCGAAGAGGATACGGAGCTGCGCATTTGGGTCGCCGGTTGCGCCACCGGAGAGGAAGCCTACTCCATGGCCATCCTGCTCAATGAATTTCTCCGCGTAAAAGGCAGTCGTTACCGGCTACAAATTTTCGCCACTGATCTGGACAAAGCGGCATTGGCCCAGGCACGCCACGGCGTCTATGCAAAATCCTCCGTGACCGAACTCGATCCCACACTATTGGCTAAATACTTTGATCCGACCGGTGACAGCTATCGGGTCAAACAATCCTTGCGCGAACGGGTGTTATTTGCGCATCACGATCTGAGCCGCGACCCGCCATTTTCACACCTGGACCTGATCACCTGCAGGAATCTACTCATTTACTTTAAAGCCGCATTACAAAAACAAGTCTTTCAAACCTTTCATTATGCGCTCAAAACCAACGGCCTCCTGTTTCTAGGCAAATCGGAATCCATCGGCACAGCGCAGCATTTGTTCAGTCCTCTGTCGAGCAGCGCCAAAATCTATCAGCGACAAGCGAGCCCCCAGACTCAGACCCCCTATTTTCTCTCACTCGGACGTCAACCCGGCCAGTCCGAACGGCGTCCCGCAGGGCCTGCGATGGCATCACGCTCAAACCTGGAGTCGTTGCACCATGCGCTGGTACAGTTCTATGCTCCCAACTGCCTGCTGCTCAACGAACAGCAGGAAATCACTTACCTGCATGGTGAATTGGAGGGGTTCCTGACGCTCCCCAATGGTCGTGCGGGACTGCATGTCATGGATTTGATTCGGGATGAATTGAAACAAGACTTACGTGGCATGCTGTATCGCGCACGCCGCGAAAAAATCCCTGTGCGCAGCCGCAAAATCCCCCTGGTGCAGGGACAAAAAACCCTGCTCGTGACCCTGGGTACTCACTACCTGGGGCCCACTGCAAACTCATTGGATCGCTACATTGTCGTGTTTCAAGAACACGGGCATTTACCAGAGCATGAGATCGCCATCGGCCCCGGTTCCGAGGATGCGCCACCTTTCGACCAGCTCGAGGCACTACAGCGCGAGCTAACTGACACCCGGCAGAACCTGCAAACCACGATCGAAGAACTTGAAACCACCAATGAAGAACTGCAATCCACCTTCGAAGAGGCCCAATCCACCAATGAAGAACTGATTACCTCAACCGAAGAACTCCAAACATCGAATGAGGAATTACAGTCCGCCAACGAAGAACTGCGGACCGTCAATGAAGAACTCAATGCCAAGCATGCACAGCTCGAAGCCGCCAATCGAAAGCTACTGGAAATGAACCAGCAACTGGCGCATGAAATCGAACGGCGCAAAACGGCGCAGGAGCAGCTGGCGCTGGAACGCCATAAACTCAAAGCGATCATCGATGCCGAGCCCGCCTGGGTCAATATTTGCGACGCTCAGGGCGTGATCAAGGAACTCAACCCCCAGGGCCTCGAAATCATGGAAGCCGAACGCCCCGAAGAACTCATCGGCCGTAGTCTGAAAGAATTTATCAGCCCCGAATATCGCGATGCAGCGCTGCAGTGTCTGGCCGCAAGCCACGATGGCGTACCCAAGCGTACCCAGGTGGAGGTCACCACTTTGCGCAACCATCGTCGCTGGTTGGAACTCAATACAGTTCTGCTGCCCAAACTGGAGGGCGATGCGTCACTGGCACTGATGTCGATCATTACAGACCAAACCGAACGGGTCATGGCGGAAAGCCGCGCGAAAGACCGGCTCTATGAATTGTCCAAAGTCATGCGACTGAATACCCTGGGGGAAATGGCCAGCGGCCTGGCGCATGAACTCAATCAGCCACTCGCCGCCATCAGCAATTACATCAGTGGCTGTGAACGCCGCCTGGTCAACGACTCCTGCGACAAAGATGAGATTTTGAAAGTCCTGAGAATTTCTGCACAACAGGCTCAAACGGCTGGCGACATCGTCAACCACATTCGCGCATTTTTAGGGAAAGGTGATGCGCCCCGGCAGGCGGTGGATCTGGATGCCGCAATCAACGAGGCCATCAGCCTGACTCAGGTAGTCGGTGACTATCAGGCGATTCGCTTCACCTGTGACATCGCCAAAAACCTCCCTCAGGTACTCGCGGACGCGGTACAAATTGAACAGGTCTTAGTCAATCTCATGAAAAACGCCATTGAGGCCATGCTGGCTCTGGAGACCCCCGTTCCCGAGCTGATCATCCGCGCACACTGCAGTTCGAGCCGTTGCGTCGAAGTCAGCGTCGAAGATTTTGGGGGCGGTTTACCAGAGGGTCTCGAAGAAGAGATCTTCAAGTCTTTTTTCACGACCAAAACCACGGGCATGGGTATGGGGTTGTCAATCAGCCGCACGATTATCGAGAGCCATGGCAGCAAACTGGAATGTCAGAATCTACCGGGCATCGGCATGATTTTCCGCTTTAAGCTGCCCGTTTATGAGGTGACGGCAGAATGAATATGCGACCAACTGTTTTTATTGTCGACGACGACGCTGTCGTGCGCGATTCGGTACGCTTCCTGTTAGAGTCGGAACATTTACATACCGAAGGCTTTGACTCCGCAGAAGCATTTTTACAGACCTATTCTCCATATCGCGTCGGTTGTTTGCTGTTGGATTTACGCATGCAGGGCATGACCGGTCTGCAACTGCTCGAACAGTATCACGACGCCCCCTTTAAGCTACCCATCATTGTCATGACCGGGCATGGCAATGTGGCAGTGGCTGTCGAAGCCATGAAACAGGGCGCATTCGACTTCATTCAAAAGCCCTACAAAGATCAACAATTACTGGACCTGGTGCACACCGCGCTGGAAAAGGACCAGGCGCTCTATCAACAGCGTCTGCGTTATTACAGTGTGAAAGCGCGTCTGGACAATCTCACCAAGCGTGAGAATGAAGTGCTGGGCTTTATTTTGAAGCAGGCAAAAAACAAAGACATTGCTGAAGCCCTCGGCATCAGCGTGAAAACCGTGGAATATCATCGCGCCCGCGTCATGGACAAAATGCACGCCGCCACCTTAGTGGACCTGACTGGCATGCTCGGCGAACTGGATATCCCCCTCGTGTAGAGTTTCATATAAAGCCACAATTAAATAAACCAGGCTATCCGAGGTGTTGCGCTGTTTCGATAAAGCGCTACTACACCTTTACCAGCGCGCCTCACCACTGACCTGGCTTAGCAGGTCTTAATCATCCTAGAAAAATCACTTGGATCACGAAAGTCCACGCAAGCTCTTGGTGCACCTGGCAAATCAGAAAAACCTCTCATCACCAATAAGGTGACCACGAGTTTTCCTGTTTCACCATTCACACCAATTGCTTACACGTCTTTTTCGCGCTCAAGTGATTTTTCTAGGATCATGGCTTTTTACAGGCGACCCTACACTCGCATTCGAGCACGAACAAGCGGGACCGACTTGATCAGGCCACTCGCAAAGCGGGCTCCTCAGTCCAATCGCCCTCGGGCGCAGGGGGCACAGATGGCTCCGCTGCCCCAAGCTGTATCCCGGTGTTGAAGTAACTCATTGCACGCATCAGCGCCTGTGCCTGCTGCGCCATCTCCCCACTCGAACCGGTGATTTCAGAAACCTGGACTGCATTGTCATCAGCCATTTGCTGAAGCTCCGAGACCGCTGCATTGAGCGCCCCAATGCCCGCACGCTGGCGTTCGGTAAGTTCGCTCACATGCACCGTCATTTCAGTGACCTCGCGTACCGCGGACACCATCGCGTCTAGGCTCTCCCCGGAGCGATCCACCAACGCAACCCCCTCGTCGACACGCGCGACACTGCCCTCGATCAAGGCCTTGATTTCCTGGGCCGATTCTGAGCTTTTTTGCGCTAACGCACGAACTTCATTCGCGACCACCGCAAATCCACGCCCCTGCTCTCCGGCCCGGGCGGCTTCCACTGCCGCATTGAGCGCGAGCAGATTGGTCTGAAAAGCAATCTCGTCGATGATTGCGACAATCTCAGAAATCCGCTTGCTTTCCGACTCAATACGGCGCATTGCAGCCACCGCCTTTTCGACCACGGCGCCTCCTTCATGCGCAGTCTGCAGTGCATTCTTGGTGAGCATCCTGGCGTCTTGCGAACTTTGCGAGCTGTCTTCGACCCACTGCGTCATGTCACTTAGCGACACCCGCGTGTGTTGCAGATGATCGACTTCATGCCGGATGCGTGACGCCAAGCGCTGATTGCCTTGCTCCAGCGCCTCCGCCTCACGATCGAGCGTCGTACCTGCTGTCTCAATGGCTGAAATAGCTTGCCGCAATCGATCACGCATTTGTCCCACACAGTGCAACAAGCGCCCAAACTCATCTTGTCGCTGCCCTTTAATTGGAGCATCAAGATCCCCTTCGGCAATACGTCGGGTAATCCCCATGGCTTCATTGAGTGCGCGCAACACCTGATTGCCAGTCACAGCCATCAACAGTCCAACGATCAGCATGACCGCCGCAATGATTGCTACTTGCAATAACCATGCGTGTCGCGAATCGCGTTGCATGCGCGCTTGCATTTGCTGCGAAGCCTGCATGCGTGTTTTCAGTCCTGTTTTGAGATGTGCTTGAATCTGAGCTTCCTCAGCCGCGATCGAAGCCATAATCTCGCTGAGCTCCGCATGAATGGTGGTGATTTGATGCAAGTTGTCGAGATAGCGTTGCATCAGAGCTTTCACAAGAATACGGTCGTTCTTAATCAGGCCTGAGACGGTCAGTCGTTCCAGAAAATCTGCCGATAACTGATCCAAAGTCTGCAAAAACTCACCTCGTTTGGTCAATAACAACTGGTTTGCTTGTTCGCGAATCTCATACAATCGATTCTCTAAGCCCGTCTCATGATACTGGTTCAGTAATTCATGTAACGATTGCAGAATCTGGCGAGCCTGGGGCAACAAACCCTCAGCATCGCCATTACGCAAAGCCCGCATACGCTGCTGATACGCCTCGCCCAATCGATCATGCGCAATAATCATGCGTCGCAACTGCGACCATTCAGACGTCAGCGCGATCTTCCGATCAGCCAATATTGCATCGAACTCGCTTTGCAGCTCCAGATCGGTGACCGGTGCTTCGATCTCCGGCTGGCTCAGCAATTTCATGCGCAGTTCGCTTTCCTCGCTTTCGTGTTCCTGCAGCGCGTCCTTGAACGCATGCAAGGCCTGCCCATCGCGTATGAGCGCCTGCAATTCAGCGCGCATGCGCGTGTTGTTCATCTGCTGCAGGTAACTGCCGATGAGTATCGCCGCTAATCCCAAGCACATCACGCCAAGAATCAGGGCATATTTTTGTTTGAAACTGAGATTGAAGAAACGCTCCATTTCTAATCGACCACCTTGGTTGATGAAACGCATCGTGCCGCGATTAGCGATCCGACGCCCACAGCAAAATCTATTGGCTAGTACATCGCCAACACGATATTGACGAGGTACTAGTTATAGCAGCTGCAGCGCAGCTGCATCCGCGGGTAACGGCCAGAGTCAATATTGGCTCAAGTTCAGGCTGACCAGCGCGATGGTAAAGAGGATGGATGGCCGTGGCTTTTCCCCTGTAACGACTCAGCTAACCCCTGAAATGCGCCAGCTCGGCGCTAAAAAATGCCATCGTCACTTGTAGACTCACATTTCTCGCCTTGACCTGACGTCTTTCAGAGGCAATCTGAGCAGTGGCTTCATGTTTTGATAATTCGCTGAGTCGTTACGATCAGAGCTTCTTCAGGTGGGTATCCTGCCGGTTTCACCCTGTTCCCCCGGCGCGGGTGTCTTTTGGTTTACAGCAAGGATGAATCCAGCGACCCAATAGACCGCATTCCGGGCAACAGGTATGCGCTGGTTCGGTGTTGTGACGGCTCACTGGTCTTTCGGCCCGGCATCGCCGGGGGAGTGTCATTGATCGTATGGGAGCTGAATTTGTAGGCTGTGGTGACGAGAGGAACCGCATCGATGGAGAAAGCGGCTAAAGAGTCCGCGAAGCCGGTTGGATGCCCGACTACGCGGTTGTTTTAGCGTTAGCTGACTTTGTGCTTTCAGGCTCTTAATCTGCAGCACTTGCCGTGGCTCAGTGTCGGCGGTGATCATCCTGATCGTCCACGCTGTATTCGCCTTCGAGGGTTCTGCCGCGGCCATGCTTGGAGTCGTCGTCCTGAGGGCGGTGCTGCGTATACACCGAGTGCCCGGACACGCCGAAAAAGCTGAAGTTTACGCGCCTGAGTATCGCACGAATCATCGCTTTGCGGGTCAACGGAAACAAGCAGAGAAACCCAATGGCATCGGTAAAAAATCCCGGTGTCAGCAACAGAGCGCCGCCAAACACCAGCGCCAGCCCTTCCATGACCTCCTGGGCAGGCATGCGACCTTCGGCGAGCGAGCGCTGATAGCGTTGCAAAGTCGCCAGCCCCTGTTGCCTTAGTAACGCAGTGCCAATCACCGCCGTGAGAATGACGATTAACAGCGTGGGGATAACACCGATCAGACTACCGACCTTGATCAGCAGATAGAGCTCGATAATGGGAACAAGAATGAAAAGAATGAGGATAGGCATCCGAGTATTATTGGGGCTTTGCAGGCAAGTTTCAAAATAAACCTAAAAACCTCAGTTGGATCACAATAGTCCACGCAAGCTCTTGGTGCACCTGGCAAATCAGAAAACCCTCTCATCACCAATAAGGTGAACACGAGTTTTTCCGATTCACCATGCACACCAATATCTTACGCGCCTTTTTTGCGCTCAACTGAGGTTTTTAGGATAAAGGAAACTCTGATCAATTCGTAACACGGCATCTTGCGGCGCGAAATCGTCCAGTTCAAGGCGCGGATCTTCGCAATAGCTGGTTATGGCGCGCCCCAGACGGGCTGACGGCGCCTGCCGGTGACATGCCCTGGAAACCCCGGGGCAATGTGCTTGCCACCCATCGTATCCACCCAGATAATGCAGGCCTTGAATCAATCACCTGGGTAGCAACGAATGATGCAACGCAACGTTTCACTTCGGCGACGATTTTGGCTTTTGCTCCTGATACCGCTCGCGCTGTACGGCACCGTCTCCTGGGCGAAACCGCGTGACCCCGGCCAGTTTTTCTTTCAGGAAACCTTTGGTGACCTACAGGAGGAGCTGGCGATTGCGAAGGAAGAAGGCAAGCAGGGCGTGGTGATTTTTTTCGAGATGGACGACTGCCCTTTTTGTCACCGGATGAAACAAACGGTGCTCAATCAGCCCGAGGTGCAGGACTATTACCGCAAACATTTCCGCGTGATTTCGCTGGATATCGAGGGCGATGTGGAGATGACTGACTTTCAGGGTAACAGCGTCTCGCAGAAGGATTTTGCCTTCAAACAGTTCCGCGTGCGCGCCACGCCGGTCATCGCCTTTTTTGACTTACAAGGCAATCTCGTCATGCGCTATACGGGCGCCACAAAAGATGCTCAGGAATTCTTGTTACTCGGGCGTTTTGTTGCCGAGGGTCACTATAAAACCAGCAAATTCACGCGATTCAAACGCGCTCAAACCACCCGGCAACCCTGAGCCGCGCGCGTCGTTCTACCGTGCCTATGCGACAACTCCATTGCGTTAGCTGCCTGCCAGAAACTTTGTGCTTATTCTTGAGCCTTTCGTTATGGCAACCCGCCCATGCCGAGCAATCTCCGTTGCCTGAGCCCTTGACACTAGAGGCAGCGCTGAACGCCGTTGACGACCAGCATCCCTCGATTGCCACCGCGCGTGCGGCGGAACAGCTTGCACGCGCTGGCGAGCAACAAGCGCGCGCTCAGGACGATGCACGTCTGGCACTGAATCTCGAAGCGCGACGCGTCGAACCCAATACACACTCGGCCAGCCAGGATCGGGATGACTCCCGCGCAAGCCTCACCTTATCGAAAACGCTCTATGATTTCGGGCGTACCCGGCAGCGCGTGGAAGCTTCCCGGCAACTCGTCACGGCGCGTGTCCAGTCGAGCACACTCGCCCGGCAGCAATTACGGCGGGCCATTATGCGAGACTACTTCGCGGTGCTCCTGGCTGACTTGGAAGCTGCCCGGGCCAATGAAGCAATGGCCATTGCGTTCGTCCGGCTCGACAAACTCAGAGACCAGCACACACTGAAAATGGTTTCGGACATCGAGCTGCTCAAACAGGAAGACCAGTATCAGTCGATTCTACTGGAACGCACCCGCGCCGAAGCCCAACAACGCCAAACCCGCAATCAGCTGGCGCTGACCCTCGATCACCCCGGTCAGCTCTCTGCAAATGTATTGGCGCCCGAACTACCTGGATTGACCACGGTCCTGCCCGATTACGCGCAGCTGGTCGATGAGGCGCGTCAAGGGAATGCGGAACTGGCCGGCCTGCAGGCCGAGATGGCCGCTTTACAGGCCCGCAAACAGACCGCGCGGGCAGAGCGAAATCCCAATCTGTATCTACAACTCGAGGCCTGGGACTATCAACAGGAGTTCGGCTCACGTTATCCACTGGTCGCGATGCTGGGGGTCGATGTTCCCCTGTATCAAGGCAACCGCGTCAATGCCGCGATTGCCGAGCAGGAGGCGGATTTGCAAGCCCTGCGCGCACGGTATCGAGCGCGTGACTATGCCTTGCAGCAGGAACTGCTCGGCACCTGGAATCAAATTAAAACGCTGACCCTGCAACTCGAGCAGGCACGGATACGCAACGACTACCGTGAGCGCTATCTCGATCGCAGTCGGGCGTTGTATGAACTCGAAGTCGTGACCGATCTCGGCGATGCCATGACGGAACAGACAGCAGCCCGACAGTTTGCAGATCAAACCCGTTTCGAACTCGCCCTTGCGCGGGAAACGCTCGTAGCGCTCACGGGTAACCCAGCCTACAGCGCGCTCACGCCTCCCGCCCAAAAACCGGATACGCCATGAAACGCATCAAGTTGATTGTCTTGTCATCGATACTGTGGATCAGCACTGCCGTTTATGCCGAGGAATGGCCTGCGCGACTCGAGTGGGCGCAGCCCATCGCGCTTTCCACACCCCTGAGTGGGCGCATCAGCGCGGTCAAGGTGGTGGTCGGCGATCGCGTGAAACCAGGACAGCTTTTGGCCACGCTCGACGCCCGCCCCTACCAGGCCAGGCTCAAACGCGCGCGTGCCGAAGTGACGCGTTTGCAAGCCGCACTCACAATTGCTGAACGCGATCACACGCAAGTCCAGGAACTCTATGATCGGACCGTCGCATCCGCCACCGAGCTGCAGGATGCGCAAGTGCGTGTTACGAGTGCACAAGCGCTGTTGCAGCGCGCCCAAGCGGATGTGCTTCAAGCGCAACTCGATCTTGAATACAGCCAAATACGCGCCCCGTTTGGCGGCATCATTGTCGACCGGAACATCCATCCGGGTAGCACTGTGGTCAACCAGCTGCAGGCCACACCGCTGCTGATTCTGGCCAAACCAGACCGCTATCGGGTTACCGCGAGCGTACCTGCCGCCGAGCCCTTCATTCACCTTTCCGTTGGCGACCCCGTATCGATCCGCATAATGGGTGAGGCTTATACAGGGCAGCTGGAGCGCCTGCAGCCACAAGCCTCAGGCACCCTGGAGATCAGCGCGCGCTTCGACACCACCCACTCCATCCCCCGCGGCAGCCTGGCGAGGATCAGTCTGCCCTGAGCCAAAGCCGCTACGCCCCATAGCAACTCAGTAACAGGTGCTACCCAAGGCTCGGGACAGTACTTGTCGGTTCCCCACCCTGAATGCCCCCATAAAAAAATCTGATTGGCGCTCGTTGGCTGTTTATGACGAGAATTGCGCCCTGTTCAACCTAGAAATTGCGCCTGGGCTACGCAAAGACGCGGCAGCAAAAGGTGTGCATAGTCAAGCAGGAAACGCGTACTCATCTTTGTAGTGACGCGCTTTTTTTTGGTTTTGCCAACTGCGCCGAGGGCTTGTGAGGACTTACGCGATCCAACCGCGGTTTCCAGGTTCAAATGCTTTCGGGGCCGCAGGCTCATTGGCTTTCCAATCGCGGCAAATGCTGTGCCCCCCTATTTCGAGACCCCAAGGCTCATGCAGTACACGAAAACTCCGACCGAAGACGCCAAAGTAGACGTCAAAACTACGACTTGCTACATGTGCGCGTGCCGCTGTGGCATCAAAGTGACCGTTAAAGACGGTGAAATTCGCTACATTCAGGGAAATCCCAACCACCCGCTCAATAAAGGCGTCCTGTGTGCCAAAGGGGCATCCGGCATTATGAAGCAGTATTCGCCGGCACGCCTGACCAAGCCACTGTTACGCGATCCCAACAGTGAACGCGGTGAAGGCAAATTCAAAGAGATTTCCTGGGAGGAAGCCTTCGACCTGATGGAAAAACGTCTTGGCAAGATTCGCTCCGAGGATCCCAAGAAATTCGCGCTGTTTACCGGACGCGACCAGATGCAGGCCCTCACAGGGCTATTTGCTAAGAGCTATGGCACACCCAACTACGCCGCGCACGGCGGGTTTTGCTCAGTGAATATGGCGGCGGGCATGATTTACTCTATCGGCGGTTCATTCTGGGAGTTCGGTGGCCCCGATCTGGAACGCTCGAAACTGTTTTTTATGATTGGCACGGCGGAAGACCACCATTCCAATCCCATGAAAAAAGAGTTGTCAAAATTCAAGCGCAATGGCGGACGCTTCGTTGCCATCAATCCGGTACGTACCGGCTACGCCGCGATTGCCGATGAATGGGTGCCGATACGCCCAGGTACCGATGGTGCGTTATTTTTGGCGCTCATTCATGAAATCATCAAACTGGGACTATATGATCGCGATTTTCTGGTGCGCTACACGAATGCGGCCGAGCTCGTCAATCTGGACGAAGCCACCAATGAGTTTGGCATGTTCATGCGTAGCGATGTCCCGGTAGAAGAAGGTTGCTTCGATCCACCTAACAAGCTTTGGTGGAGCAAGGCCGATGACGCGCCCGTCGATGCCACCCGCAACGGGGTCGATCCCTACCTGATGGGAGAATTCGCATTACCCGACGGCACCCCGGTCAAGCCTGCATTTCAACTGCTCAAGGAACGCGTTGAAGACCACACACCCGAATGGGCCGCGGAGATTACGGGCATACCAGCCGAAACCATTCGCCGTTTGGCGCACGAAATGGGGATCGTCGCGCGGGATCAAAAGATCGAGCTGCCGATCCAATGGACCGACAGCTGGGGCCAGGATCACGACACGGTCATCGGCAATCCCGTCTCCTTTCACGCCATGCGTGGCCTGGCTGCGCATTCCAATGGGTTTCAGGCGATTCGCGGCCTGAGCGTGCTGATGACCATTCTGGGTACCATCGACCGTCCCGGAGGCTTTCGCCACAAAGCCCCGTTTCCGCGCCCGATTCCACCCTGCCCCAAACCGCCCAAAAGCCCGGATGAAATCCAACCCAATACCCCGCTGCATGCCACGCCGCTTGGCTTTCCGACCGATCCCGCCGATCTGTTCATCGACGACGAGGGCGAACCTGTGCGTATCGATAAAGGATTTTCCTGGGAGTACCCGCTGTCTGCACATGGTCTGATGCATAACGCCATCACCAATGCTTGGCGGGGAGACCCCTACCGTATCGACACGCTATTGCTGTTTATGGCGAATATGGCATGGAATTCCTCCATGAATACCGAGGAAGTGCGCAAGATGCTCGTCGATAAGGATGAAACTGGTGAGTACAAAATTCCTTTTATTATTGTTGCGGATGCCTACCGCTCCGAAACGGTCGATTTTGGCGACCTGATCCTGCCCGATACCACCTATCTGGAGCGGTATGACGCCATGTCCATGCTCGACCGTCCGATTTCGGAATACGATGGACCCGTGGATTCGGTACGAGTACCCATTCTCCCTCCTAAAGAAGACTGCAAGCCCTTTCAGGATGTGCTTGTCGAGCTGGGTTCACGTTTGCGCCTGCCCACTTTTGTTGACGAAGAAGGGAATCGCAAATACCACGACTATAAAGACTTCGTGATCAACTTCGAAACGGCGCCCGGTTCCGGATTCGGTTTTCTCGCCGGGTGGCGCGGCAAGGATGGCAGCAAGTCGCTGCGTGGGGAACCCAACCCCAACCAATGGGAACGCTATGCGGAAAACGATTGCGTTTTTCACTATGAATTGCCCAAGTCCTTCCAATACATGCGTAACTGGAACAAAGGCTATTTACATTGGGCGCAAGAACACGGCTTGGCACGCTATGCAGAACCGATCAACCTGCACCTTTATTCAGAAATCCTGCAGAAGTTCCGGCGCGCAGCTGAAGGCAAAACTACGGGCCGGCAGCCGCCAGAGCGGCTACGCAATCGGGTGAAAACCTATTTTGATCCCCTGCCTTTTTATCATGAGCCGCTGGAAACCCAGCTCATCGACAAGCACAAGTATCCTTTGACTGCGCTCACCCAGCGCCCTATGGCCATGTACCATTCCTGGGATTCGCAAAATGCCTGGTTGCGCCAGATTCACACGCACAACTATCTCTATTTGAGTCCCGCTGTGGGCAAAGCGAATGACTTTCAGGATGGCGACTGGGTATGGGTCGAATCAGCGCATGGCAAAGTCCGCTGTATGTGCCGGTTTTCCGAAGCGGTGGAGCCCGGCACGGTCTGGACCTGGAATGCCATTGGTAAGGCCTCGGGGACCTGGGGCCTGTTGCCCAATGCCAATGAGTCCAAAAAGGGCTTTCTTCTCAATCACGTAATTGCCGAAGAGTTACCCGCACACTCGGCGGGTGAGCATCTGTCCAACTCCGATCCAGTCACCGGCCAGGCTGCCTGGTATGACGTGCGCGTGCGGGTCTATAAAGCCGCCGACTCGGAGCCACAACAGACCGCTCCGCAGTTCAAGCCGGTCAAGCCACTGCCCGGAATGGAAAAGCGCCGCGGCAAATGGCAAGCCTACGTGGCGGGTAAGTTCCTCAAATCCATTGGTAAGCAGGGGTGATCTCATGACTCAGTTAGCACTCGTCATCGATTTGAATGTCTGCGTGGGCTGCCATGCCTGCGTCACCAGTTGTAAAGAATGGAATACCTCGGGAATCGCGGGTCCGATGACCGATGAGCGCCCTTATGGGGCCGATCCCACCGGGACATTCTTTAACCGCGTGCAAACCTTTGAAGTCGGCGAGTTTCCGGCGACCGAGACGGTCCACTTTCCCAAAAGCTGCCTGCACTGTGAGGACCCACCCTGTGTGCCTGTGTGCCCTACAGGCGCGAGCTTCAAGCGAGAGGAAGACGGCATAGTTCTGGTGGACTATGACAAATGTATCGGCTGTAAGTATTGTTCCTGGGCCTGCCCCTATGGCGCGCGCGAGCTGGACGAAAAGCAAAAGGTCATGAAAAAGTGCACACTGTGCGTGGACCGCATCTACGATCAGAGCCTGCCGGAAAACGAACGCAAGCCTGCCTGTGTCATCTCCTGCCCCACGAATGCACGTTTGTTTGGAGACATTCACGATCCACAGTCTGAAGTGTCTACAGCCATTCTGGACCGTGGGGGCTACCAGTTACAGCCCGAGTGGGGGACCAATCCGGCCAACCATTACCTGCCGCGCAGGAAAAACACAATGACCATACACCCGGACGAACTCAAACGCGTTGACAATCCCCTATCCCAGGAAGAACGGCAAGCGCATTGGGGCAAAACCGAAGGTCCATCACTCGACGACATGTCCTCCTGGGAAGACAACTAAAGGCAGCCGATACGCGCGCTCGAGGGCTGCGCTCATTCCAACATTACAAGCGGTATCAACACCATGCACCCAGCATTTTCAGTCATCTTTCTCACTACGCTGATCGGCGTAGGGCAAGGCCTGTTCCTCGCTATCTATACCACTGAAATCTATTCCAAGTTTCAATTATTGGCAGAACACGATCTGAGTTCGTTCTATGGGCTCAGCAGCCTGATTGCAGTCGGTTTTCTCATCGTCGGCCTCGGCGCATCATTTTTTCATCTGGGACACCCAGAACGGGCTTGGCGTGCCGCGAGTCAGTGGCGGACCTCCTGGCTGTCACGCGAAGTCATTGTGCTGCCGGTCACCATGGGCCTGATTGCGCTCTATGGGCTGAGCTACTTATTTGGCTACAATCCCGTTCTGTTCCAAACCCCTGGCGGCATGATAATCAACCTGTCGCTCGTTTTAGGCGCCCTGGCTACGCTCGCAACATTTACATTGTTCGTGTGTACCGCCATGATCTATGCAAGTCTTAAATTCCTTCAGGAATGGCATTCTCCTCTCACCGTCATCAATTACATCCTGCTGGGAGGCGCCTCAGGATTTACCCTCGCGACTGCATTGTCCGCATGGATGAGCGCAGGTTTGACTGGCTTCTATGCGGGCCTGGCGATCCTGCTCACCGTTCTCGCACTTGTTTTTCGCCTGGCATCACTGCGACGTAACCGGCGCTTACGCCCCGCTGTACAGGTAAAATCCGGCATCGGCGTTCACCACCCCGAAATCGTGCAAAAAGCACAAGGCGCCATGGGCGGCTCGTTTAATACACGGGAGTTTTTTCATGGTAAAAAAGCCGGATTTGTGCGCAGCATTAAATATATATTCCTCATCCTGGTGTTTCCGCTGCCCCTCATCCTGCTCGGTGTGACCTTTGAACAACCCATGTTCCTGATACCCTTGGCGGCATTTATCGCGCAATATCTTGGTTTGATCGCCGAGCGTTGGTATTTCTTTGCCGATGCACGTCATCCCCAGAATATGTACTATCAAAGCATCGCTTAACCCTGAGCGTAATGCACAAAAAAACACGGTCGCTCGGTGTGTCGTCAGATCCGTAATACTGACTTGCTCGACCGACCCTACACACGCGCTATTAAGGAAGCTCTGATTAATTTAGAGTTTCTGCGGCACATAGATGTGTCGCCATTTTCGATGGCTGATAAGCCATTGAAAATGGCGAAAAAGATAAAATCGCATTTTATCTTTTTCGTGCTCTGACTGTTCATAGATGAACTATTCGGAGCGTAACGACCCAGCGTGTTTAGATTTTGCTTCATATCAAGGCATTTTCGCACGGAGAATATGAGCACATAGGAAGCTCTGATTATTGCTGGCACGAGCAGATTGTGGTGAAAAATCGTCCAGTTCAAGGCGCGGGTCGCAGGTAATAGCTGGCTATTACCTGCGACCCGCAATGCAGAAGTGAGCGATTTTGCGCTGTAAGATGCCGTGTTACAAATTGATCAGAGCTTCCTATAGTTAATAGGTAGCCATTCGAGTACGGAAATAATACCGAGATGGGGCAAAAGATGAATACGCTGAGTCGTTACTTCAGCGCTTCCTTAATTTAACTGGGACATGCTATGGCCAAAATTCTGCTGCTTTATTCCACAGTCGACGGACATACGTACAAGATCTGCCAACGCATCAAAACGGTGATCGAAGCCGAATCTGCCAGCGACGAGGTTAGCGTGGAAACGATCGATGCAGCGGATGACTTGGATCTCGAGTCGTTCGATAAAATTGTCATTGGCGCGAGCATACGCTATGGCAAGCACCGACCTGCTGTATTCCGTTTCATCGAACAGCATCTGGAGGTACTCGAACAACGCCCCAATGCTTTTTTCACGGTGAATGTGGTGGCGCGTAAGCCGGATAAAAATCGCCCTCATAGCAACCCTTACATGCAAAAGTTTCTGCAATCAACTCCGTGGCAGCCACGTTTGCTGGGGGTATTTGCGGGGAAGATCGACTATCAGCGCTATGGCTTCCTCGACCGCAATATGATCCGTTTTATTATGTGGCTCACCAAAGGCCCGACCGACCCGGCGACCAATATCGAATTTACATTGTGGAGCGAAGTGGACGCCTTTGCGCATCAGGTCGCGACACTATGATCCCGCGGCAACAGACCGTCCTGCATCTGTTACCACCTGACCCTTCTTCACTCTCGCCCATTTGCGTAAAGTGCTTTTAAG
>JANTGD010000022.1 GCA_024763135.1 Thiotrichales bacterium
TGGCTTCGCAACAATGCCTTGTTCTGAACGCGTGGGTTTGCGCTGATATAGACAGTTTGGACTTGTCGGTGTACTAGTACATCGTCTAGCTTAAAATAACGGACTCAGCGCTTGTGTGGCACCGCGCCTCGGTATTGCAGTGCTTGCCAAAGACCCTGCCATTGCCTGCGTACTGAGCCTTGATGCGCAGCATCATAAAAGCGCGCTGAGCACGTCATTTTTAACTGGAAGATGTACTAGAAGGCTTTCTTTGTAATCGAATCGGAATGTTTTCGTCACTCCCAAACCACACGTGGCGGGTATTGTATTGTTCCACACCATTTTATATCGATCGTTTATTCCACAGTAACGGATTTGGCCAGGTTTCTGGGCTGATCGACATCGGTACCTTTAAGCACTGCGGTATGGTAGGACAGCAATTGGAGGTAGAGCACATTGACGATCGGCGCGACATACCGAGGGACTGGATCAATCTTAATCACTTGAATATCCTCGGAATCATCGAATCCCGTGGTATCCTCAGCGAACACATATAGGCGCCCGCCCCTGGCCCGGACTTCCTCAAGATTTGAGCGCAGTTTTTCCAACAGCTCGTTGGTCGGGGCAACGGTGACTACGGGCATGTTTTCATCCACTAACGCGAGCGGCCCATGCTTGAGTTCGCCTGCGGGATATGCTTCTGCGTGAATATAAGAGATTTCTTTAAGTTTGAGGGCGCCTTCCATGGCAATGGGATATTCCACCCCGCGACCCAAGAACAACGCATGGCTCTTATCTAGAAATTCATTACATAATGAGGCGATCTGTTCGTTACGGTTAAGCGCGTCATCGATATAACCGGGCAAACCATGTAGGCAATGAATGATTTCAGCCTGTTTTTCTTGAGGCATTCCACGATGCTTGCCCAGTGCGAGTGTCATTAACATGAGTCCTACCAATTGGGTTGTAAACGCTTTGGTAGAAGCCACCCCGATCTCGGGCCCTGCCTCGGTCATCAAGTTAAGGTCTGATTCGCGCACCAGTGAACTCTCGGGGACATTACACACGGTCAAACTGCCCACATAGCCCTGCGTTTTCGATTTCATCAACGCGGCTAAGGTGTCGGCGGTTTCACCTGATTGGGAGATGGTAACGAGCAAACAGTGCTCTGGTACTACAGGATCACGATAACGGAACTCACTGGCCACTTCGACCTGACAAGGAATCTGCGCATAAGACTCGAGCCAGTACTTGGCTACGAGACCGGCATGATAGCTCGTGCCGCAGGCAACGATCTGAACGGCTTTGACGTGGGGAAAAATGTCCTGGGCTGTTTGTCCAAATACATTGTCGGGGACCTCGGAATTGGTAATTCGGTGCTGCAGTGTGTTGACAATGGCTTTGGGTTGCTCATAGATCTCTTTGAGCATGTAGTGTTTAAACTGACCCCGCTCAGAACTGCTGTCGCTTTGAGTCGATGTTTTAACGGGACGCTCCCGCGGCTGCAGATCTTCATCAAACAATTCGACGCGATGGCGAGTGAGGCGACCGATATCGCCGTTTTCCAAATAGATGAAACGATGGGTTACCGGCAGCAACGCGTGGACATCTGAGGCAATAAAATTTTCCGCGATACCTAATCCTACGACCAGAGGGCTGCCTTCACGCGCAATCACAAGTGTTTCAGGTTCATCCCGACAGATCACGCCAAGCGCATACGCGCCTTTAAAATCTTTGATTGCGCGCTGCACGGACTTAAGTAAATCCTGCTCTTGTGTGTAATAGTGCATGACTTGATGGGCGATCACCTCTGTATCTGTTTCAGAGGTGAAGCGAAAGCCTTGCGCTTTTTGTTGCTCACGCAGTGCTTCAAAGTTTTCGATGATGCCGTTGTGGACGACCGCGATATGATCATTACAAATGTGCGGATGCGCATTGCGTTCTGAAGGGATACCATGTGTGGCCCAGCGCGTGTGCGCGATACCAAGCCCCCCGGGTAACGGCGCGGTATCGAGTGCTTCGGCAAGCGCGGACACTTTACCAACCCGACGATAACGTTGCAGTTCCTGCTGTGGTGTCACCACAGCGATACCTGATGAATCATATCCCCGGTATTCGAGCCGTTTGAGGCCTTCAATTAAAATTGGATAGACATCGCGTTGTGCTACGCCCCCGACAATTCCACACATAGTCTATGCTCCCTTTTTTGGGCGGACCCATGAATCAATAATCACTTGGCGGCTTCTGGCGACCGCCAACTTGCCTTTGGCAACCGGTTTGGTAATGGTTGAACCCGCACCAATGGTCGCATCTGGCCCAATTTCAACCGGCGCCACCAAAGCAGAATTTGAACCGATGAAAACATGGTCGCCTATGATGGTTTGATGTTTATACGCACCATCGTAGTTGCACGTAATGGTACCAGCGCCCACGTTGACGCCGTCGCCCATGGCCGTATCACCGATATAACTCAGGTGGTTAACTTTACTACCCTGACCGATTTTTGCATTTTTCGTTTCAACAAAATTACCGATCTTCGCTTTAGGCGATAGAACAGTACCTGGACGCAACCTTGCATAAGGTCCAACTTGACAACCATCGCCCACAACGACATTTTCCAATACAGAATTGGCATGAATATGGACGTGATGTCCGAGTCTGACATTTTTCAGATAGCAATTCGGTCCAATCTCTACATCATCACCGAGTTCTATGTCGCCTTCCAGGATGCAGTTCACGTCGATCACATTATCCCGGCCGGTCACAGGCATAGGCCCCCGGATATCGACCCGATCCCGATCCTTTAATGTGACACCGGCCGCTAGGAGGTGATGTGTCATGCGCTGTTGGTAATAGCGTTCGAGGGTGTGAAGCTGAGTTTTATTGTTCACTCCAAGAACTTCAGCCTCTTCCGTCACAGTGACGGCGTGAACGCGCAGTCCCTGTTCCTGAGCCAACGCGATCGTATCCGTGAGGTAGTACTCTCCCTGCACATTTTGGTTATCGAGCTGGTCCAGAAGCGCTTTCATGCGTCCTCTGTCGGCGGCCAAGATACCGGAGTTACACTCCTGAATGCTGCGCTGTTGGGGCGTAGCATCTTTTTCTTCAATGATGCCGATTACCAAGCCCTCATCATTGCGGATGACCCGACCATACCCGTGTGGATCTGGAAGCTGTACCGTCAACACGTTCATATCATCCGGACCTATGTTAGAAACAACCGCGCGCAGGGTGTCGGCTCGGATCATCGGGACGTCGCCATAGAGGACCAAAACCTGCGAGGCCCTCACTTCTGGCAGGGCCACTGCGAGCGCGTGACCCGTCCCTAACTGCTCCTCCTGGAATACCCACTGGGAATAGTCATCACCGATGACTTTCCGGACAGCTTCCGCGCCGTGACCAACCACAGTAATGATCTGTTCTGGTTTTAAATTACGCGCCGTTTCCAATACATGCTGAAGTAAGGGTTTTCCCCCAACTTGATGCAGCACTTTCGGCAGCGTGGAATGCATGCGTGTACCCTTCCCTGCTGCGAGGATTACAATTGCAAGACCCATATTGATTCCCTTTCTCCATTTCAATTCATCAATATTACACTCCAGTGCTTACTCACTCACATGTACCCTGACCTCATGTACGTCTGTCCTAGTCAGTACATCGTCTAACTTAAAATGACGGACTCAGCGCTTTTGTGATGCTGCGCAACAAAGCCCAGTGCGCAGGCAATGGCAACGTCATTGGCAAGGAAACAATCATTCTCTGCAAAGTGCGCCTACCCAAAAATGCGGACAGGACAACTGACTCCGTCAATTTAAACTGGACGATGTATTAGCGTGGCCACTTTGCTTCGATCCGCACGCTATAGCATCCTCGGATGGACTATGGCTTAAGACACCGGAACCCTGAGTTTATTCCCATTGGCACAAAAAAAGGCAACCAATGGTTGCCTTTTTCAAAATGCCTCACATTATGAAGCGCCATGGGCTTCACTTTTCCTAGCGTAGATTCTTACGCATTTTTTTGAGCAACGCGAGCTGGGCAGTCGCTTCGATCAGTTCGGCCTTAGCGCGAGCATAGTCAATCGAGTCTTCCTGGTTTTTCAGGGCTTCTTCGGCTCTTTCCTTTGCTTCCAAGGCTTTGGCTTCATCAATATCTGCTGCACGGATGCCCGTATCCGCAAGAACTGTCACTACATGCGGTTGTATTTCCACCATACCACCGCTCACAAAAATGGATTCCAGGTCATCGGAGCCTTCCTTTTTTACCCGCACCTCACCGGGTTTGAGTCTTGCAATCAATGGCGTGTGCCGTGGCAGAACCCCTATTTCTCCCATCTCGGCAGGGATAAATGCCTCCTCAGCGGTACCGGAATAGATCTCGCCTTCCGCGCTGACGATATCAATGTGCATGGTCATAGCCATAATTCAATCCTGTTTTAGGAGATGGTCTTTGCTTTCTCTACCGCCTCGTCAATAGAGCCCACCATATAAAACGCCTGTTCAGGGAGGCTGTCATATTCACCCTCGACAATCGCTTTAAAACCCGCGATGGTGTCTTTCAAGGTAACATATTTACCCGGCGCGCCAGTGAACACTTCCGCCACAAAGAACGGCTGGGATAAGTAGCGTTGAATCTTACGCGCCCGAGCAACAATGAGCTTGTCCTCTTCAGAGAGCTCATCCATGCCCAAAATCGCAATGATATCTTTGAGTTCCTTATACCGCTGCAAGGTGTTCTGCACCGCGCGTGCAACGTTGTAGTGCTCTTCGCCAATGACTTGTGGATCCAGCTGACGTGACGTGGAATCGAGCGGATCAACAGCAGGATAGATCCCAAGTTCCGCAATTTGCCGCGATAGCACGAGGGTTGCATCCAAGTGCGCAAAAGTCGTAGCGGGCGATGGATCCGTCAGATCATCCGCCGGTACATACACTGCCTGGAAAGAAGTAATTGAGCCGGTTTTGGTTGAGGTAATGCGCTCTTGCAGTGCGCCCATCTCTTCAGCCAAGGTCGGTTGATAACCTACCGCAGACGGCATACGACCAAGCAAAGCAGAGACTTCTGTACCCGCGAGCGTATAACGGTAGATATTATCGATAAACATCAACACGTCACGACCTTCATCACGGAAATACTCTGCCATCGTCAAACCGGTGAGGGCTACACGTAAGCGGTTACCTGGCGGTTCGTTCATCTGTCCGTAGACCAACGCCACTTTATCGATAACCCCGGCTTCTGTCATTTCATGATAGAAGTCATTCCCTTCACGGGTCCGCTCACCGACACCCGCAAACACGGAAAGACCCTCTTGTTGCACCGCAATATTGTTGATCAACTCCATCAGGGTCACCGTTTTACCTACGCCGGCCCCCCCAAACAAGCCTACCTTGCCCCCTTTGGCAATCGGCATGATCAAGTCGATGACCTTAATACCGGTTTCTAAGAGTTCAACACTAGCAGCCTGCTCTTCATAAGAAGGGGGCCTGCGATGAATCGGCATATGGACATCAGTTTCCACTGGGCCTGCTTCATCCACAGGTCGGCCCAGCACATCCATCACGCGACCTAAGGTCGCCGAGCCCACGGGCACGGTGATTGGTGCACCAGTATTGTCAACATGCATACCACGCTTTAGGCCATCAGATGCACCCATGGCAATGGTGCGTACAATGCCGTCACCCAATTGTTGTTGCACTTCAAGGGTGAGCCCCTTATCCGCCACAGTCAAAGCATCATAGACTTTGGGCACATCAGAACGTGGGAATTCAACGTCCACGATGGCGCCGATAATTTCAACGATATTTCCAGAACTCATTACGTGTTCCTCATTTAAACTCTTATTTTGAATCTCTTAACCTACGGCCGCAGCACCACTCACGATCTCTGAGATTTCCTGCGTGATCGCTGCCTGACGCGCCTTGTTGTACACCAGCTTGAGCTCATCGATAAGGTCACCTGCATTATCAGAAGCTGCTTTCATGGCCACCATTCGCGCGGATTGTTCACAGGCGATATTTTCAACCACACCTTGGTACACCAAGGATTCGATGTATCGCATCAGCAACGCATCAAGGACCTCTTTGGAATCAGGTTCGTAGAGATAGTCCCAATAGTGCTCGAGTTCCTTTTCTTCGGTACTGACCACGGGTATCAGCTTGGTAACTTTGGGCTTCTGTGTCATCGAATTGATGAACTCATTTTCCACAAGGTAAAGACTATCTATCCGACCATCATAATAGGCATCCAGCATCACTTTGACCGTACCGATCAAATCTTCGATGTGGGGTGTGTCGCCCAGATGATTGATAGCCGCAACGACATTACCCATGCGCTTAAAAAACGCCTCTGCTTTGCTGCCAATCAGGCATAAATCAATTTCCACGCCATGTTCTTCCCACTCGGAAAGCGCGTTGATGGCCGCCTTGAATAAATTGATGTTCAAACCACCGCACAGCCCGCGGTCTGTCGAGATAATAATGACACCAACACGCTTCGCGTCGCGTTCCTCTAGAAACGGATGTTTGTACTCGGGATGAGCCATTGCCAAATGACCGATCACGTTCTTCATTTTATGTGCGTAAGGCTTGGTCGCTTCCATACGTTCCTTAGCACGGCGCATTTTGCTGGCCGCGACCATTTCCATCGCCTTGGTGATTTTCTGGGTGTTACCAATACTCTTTATCTGAGTACGGATCTCTTTTGCACCAGCCATAGCGGACCTCGATTACCAGGTGTTATTGGCCTTGAAATTTTCCAGGGCGGTTTGCATCGCAGATTTTATTTCGTCATTGAAATCACCGGATGCATTGATCTTATCGAGCAAGTCGCTTTTTTCAGAGCGAAGATAACTCAACATGGCGGCTTCAAAATCGACGACTTTTTTGTCTTCAACATCGTCGAGGAAACCTTCATTGGCCGCGAACAGAGAAAACGCCATTTCGGCAATCGACATCGGCGAGTATTGAGCTTGTTTCATCAATTCGGTGACCCGCTTACCGCGTTCGAGCTGCTTACGCGTAGCCTCATCCAAATCGGATGCAAACTGTGAAAACGCTGCCAATTCACGATATTGCGCCAACGCCAAACGAACACCGCCGCCTAGTTTCTTAATGATCTTTGTTTGCGCCGCCCCCCCAACACGAGAAACGGACAAACCTGCATTGATTGCCGGCCGAATGCCTGCATTGAACAAGTCCGATTCAAGGAAGATCTGCCCATCTGTTATAGAAATCACGTTGGTAGGAACAAACGCGGACACATCCCCTGCCTGAGTTTCGATAATCGGAAGCGCAGTCAGTGATCCTGTCTGCCCCTTAACGGCGCCATCGGTAAATTTCTCCACATATTCTTCATTGACCCGTGCAGCCCTCTCGAGCAAGCGTGAGTGCAGATAGAACACATCGCCGGGATAGGCCTCACGTCCGGGTGGTCGACGCAGCAGCAAGGAAACCTGCCGATAGGCCCAGGCCTGTTTGGTAAGATCATCGTAGACAATCAGCGCATCTTCACCCCTGTCACGAAAATACTCGCCCATAGTGCAGCCTGCATAGGGGGCGATGTATTGCATGGCAGCCGATTCCGCAGCCGTCGCGGCCACCACGATGGTGTGCTCCATGGCGCCGAACTCTTCCAGTTTTCGCACGATATTCGAAACAGTGGATGCTTTTTGGCCTACAGCAACGTAAATACATTTTACGCCGGTCCCTTTTTGGTTGATGATGGCATCAACAGCAACCGCAGATTTACCGGTTTGACGATCACCAATAATCAATTCCCGTTGTCCGCGACCAATGGGAACCATGGCGTCGATTGCTTTCAATCCGGTTTGTACCGGTTGATCAACAGATTTTCGATCGATAACGCCAGGCGCAATCTTTTCGATCGCGTCGTAACCATCTGGTTCAATGGGACCCTTGCCGTCAAGTGGATTACCGAGGGAGTCAACGACGCGTCCAAGCAGGCCGTGACCCACGGGTACTTCCAAAATCCGTCCGGTGCATTTAGCGACATCACCTTCTTTAATGTGTTCGTACTCACCGAGTACGACCGCACCCACCGAATCACGTTCTAGGTTAAGTGCCATACCGAAGGTATCACCGGGAAATTCGATCATTTCTCCGGACATCACATCGGCCAAGCCATGGATACGCACGATACCATCGGTCACACTGACCACCGTACCCTCGGTCCGGGCCTCGGCAACCGATTCGAAATCGGCAATGCGCTTCTTAATCAGATCACTGATCTCTGCAGGATTTAATTGCATGGTGTTTTTTCCTCAGATTAGCGCGTCAGGGTTGCAGAAAGTTTCGCCAAACGACCTTTCAGTGATCCATCGATCACCAGATCGCCTGCGCGGATAATTGCTCCACCCAACAGGCTATTGTCTATTTCATTGCTTAACTTGACATCACGTCCCAAACGCTTTTTCAAGGCAGCTTCAAGTTCGCCTTTTTGTTCGTCTGTCAGCTCAAAAGCCGATACCACTGTTGCATCGATTGCGCCTTCGGCTTCGGAACGTGCTTGCTCGAATAACATGGCGATCTCAGGCAACACCGGCAACCGACCATTTTCAGCCAGGACCCTCACCAGGTTTTGGCCCTCGTGGTCGATGTTGTCTCCAGCGATATCGATCAAGAGATCGGCCAAAGCTTCTTTCGTCAACTTGGGATTATTCATCAGCTGTTGAAAGTCGCCATCGCTTACAATCGCGGCAAGATAAGCAAGTTGTTCAGACCAAGCTTCGAGCCGATCCTCGTTTTGAGCCAGTTCTACCAGAGCTTTTGCGTAAGGTCGTGCTGCGGTTATAAACTCAGACATGGTTGAATGCCCCGGTTAAATTTGCGACGCCAGCTCATCCAGAATCTGGCTATGACTGGCTGCATCGATTTCTTTACCCAGGATTTTTTCAACCCCTTGTACGGCAACCGTAGAGACCTGTTTACGCAGCTCTTCTCGTGCGCGACTCACTTCCTGATCGATTTCAGCCTGTGCAGCAGCTTTAAGGCGTTCGCCTTCTTCCCGCGCTGCATGTTTTGCTTCATCGACAATCTCTCCGGCACGGCGTTGTGCCTGAGACACGATGTCAGCTGCTTGCTGTTTCGCCTCGTGCAGTGTTTCCTTAGCGCGTTCCTGAGCAAGCTCTTGCTCATGAGCGCCCCGCTCTGCCGCTGCCAAACCTTCAGCGATCCGGTTCCTGCGATCTTCAAGCATATTGATCATGGGTTCCCAAAGCACTGCTTTGATGAACCAGATCAATATAGCGAAGACCAGCATTTGACCGATCAATGTTGCTGTAATATTCACGGCAACCTCCGCGTTAATCTATCTAAAATGAATGGCGAATTGGCGTTAACCGCCGATAGCAGATTTTGCAGCGCCTACAAAAGGATTCGCGAAGATGAACCACATAGCAATACCAAGTACGATCATGGGAAATGCTTCCATCAAACCACCGGTGAACAACATCTGACCGGTCAACTGAGGGCGCATTTCAGGTTGACGCGCAATGCCTTCCATAAATTTTGAACAGATCAAACCCCAGCCAAGTGCGGAGCCTAAACCAGCGGCAGCCAGAATAATGCCAACGCCCAAAGCGGTGTATGCATAGATAGTAGCGAGTTCAGCAGGACTCATGAGTTAATCTCCTCAGTAGATTTAAGTCAGTTAAAATAAAGGGTGTTAGAAAATTTAGTGATCGGTTTGGTGTGCCAGACCCAAATAAACAATGGTCAGCAGCATAAATATGAAAGCTTGCAGCGTGATCACAAGAATATGAAAAATTGCCCACAAAGTACCCAGAGCCACCTGGGCGGGAAGAACGAAGTAGGAAAATGAGAGCAGTGCGATCAACAGGAACAACAGTTCGCCAGCAAACATATTTCCAAACAAACGTAGTGCTAGACTGACGGGCTTAGCCACTTCTTCAATCGCTGTCATGATGATATTGACAGGAATCAGGAATTTTCCAAAGGGATGGAAAAGATATTGTTTGATATAACCCATCGGGCCTTTGACTTTGACGTTGTAGTAAACGATCATCGCAAAGACTACGAGCGCTAAACCAAAAGTCGTATCCAGGTTAGTCGTGGGTACAATCTTCATATATACATGGTGTGGATCTGCGCCAAACAATCCCGCTACCCAAGCGGTAAATCCCGGAACCAGATCGACGGGCACCAGATCCATCGTATTCATCAGAAACACCCACACGAAAATCGTTAATCCGATCGGTCCAATATAAGGATTACTGCCCGGGAAGATATCTTTGACCTGTTGATTGACGAATTCTACAATCGCTTCGACCAAATTCTGAAAGGGTCCGGGTTTATCTGCATCAAGATTTTTTCCCACTTTCCACGCCGCCCAGCCAAACAATACTGCTAAGGCAACGCTCCATAGAAAGGTATCTACGAAAAATGCACTAAAATCGACAATGCTTGCTGGTTTATGGGTGACTGGATCACAACCAATACACCAGTTGGTCAAGTGATGCTGTATATATTCAACGGGATGGGCAGAAATAGGCTCAGCTGCGTTACTCACGTGAAGTTCCTAGTTATTGTGTATTCGTTAGCTTTTGGGGCGCTCCGCAAAGAAATAAGCGAACTGCGCCACGCCAAATGAAATCAGTAGTGGCTCTGCCATCAACTTCAGGGCTTGCAATCCGATGCCCAAAGCCACCAGCACGAAGACAAAGCGCTGTACAGCATTGAAGTAGATAGAATAGACGCCGCGTTTTAAGTCTTGATCGGCGAGCTCTCCAACATGAGTAACACGCCGACCAAGCCATAGTGTATTCGCCAACGCTACCCCGCCACCATAAATCGCAGCGATCAGTGAACGCTCACCAAACAGCGACCAGGCAAAGGCGATGACGACAACAATCAGCAGAGACTGAATAATCAATAGGCGTCGCAAGCCAAGCCTCCACCTTAGGATTCTATTATTTAAACCGCAGGAAAATGTCAGCCCTTGATAATGACACTTTCAGGTTTCAAACTTAAATTTAATGGCGCTTAAATCAATCTACAGGGACTGCCTAACGCTAACTATGGTGCGACCCTGTGGACGTGCCATAGTGTGATAAATCCGACAGCTTCGGTCAGCGCGATATTGCAACAAATCCAGAGACTACGTGTCATTGATGAATATCAGCTCTTTTTCAAAAACTGTTGCGCAAAACGGCCGCGTAGCTCGATCACTGCGGTGGTCGCTGCGCAGGCTACACCTGCTACGCGGGCTACTCGCAAGGTTTGGCGTCAGCTTTTAAAAAGCGCAGCGAGTATATAGTGAGATCTGGAAGAGGGTCAATAAAATATGAGCGTTAGATTTCAAGGATCGATGTCTATGGTTAGCCCGAGGTGCGCGCAAACCGGGTTCGTTGCGAACATTCGTCGATGCTGAAACTCGGTCACGCCGCAACTCGGCTATTTCATAAGATGTTCAATGATGCCGTCCAGTTCATCCAGGCTGGTGTAGTTAACGACGAGTTTGCCTTGCCCCTTACTGTTGTATTGAATGCTCACCGGCGCTCCAAGCCTATCAGCCAGATCGGACTCCAAACGTACCACGTCGGGCGAGCGCTGTACGCTTTTTGTTTTACCGACAGGCTTGTCTGATGCTTTGAGTTTTTTAATGTAACGCTCGGTTTCTCGCACAGAGAGGCCCTTCGAGACAATCTGTTGCGCTGCTAAGACCTGTTCCTTGGCGGGTAATGCCAATAATGCACGCGCATGCCCCATTTCCAGTAATCCTTCATCCAATAGTTGCTTCACCTCATCTTGCAGGTCCAGCAGACGGAGTAAGTTCGTGACGGCCGCCCGTGAACGCCCAACGGCTTCAGCCGCCTGCGCGTGAGTCAATTCGAATTCATTGATCAACCGCTGCAATGCCTGTGATTCTTCTAGAGGATTAAGGTTTTCGCGCTGAATGTTCTCAATTAACGCCATCGCAGCTGCGGCTTGATCAGGCACATCTTTGACAACCGCCGAAATCTCATGCAAACCAGCCAGTTGGGATGCGCGCCAGCGCCGCTCACCGGCAATCAGTTCATACCCTGTACCCAATGGCCGCACCACGATCGGTTGCACCAGCCCTTGGGTGCGAATCGACTCGGCCAGTTCTTCGAGTGATTCCTGGCGGATGTGAATGCGGGGTTGATACTGACCTCGCTGCACTTTTTCGATCGGCAGCACTTGCAGGTCGCTCTCCGTCGTTTTGCCTTGGGTCGGTTGCGAACCGGCGGAACTCAGCAGTGCGTCCAGACCGCGGCCCAACCCCGGTTTTTTTCTAGCCATAGTTCTCTTCGCCCCCATACGCGGGTGACCTGTCATTTTCGGTGAGCGATTCGCGGCGCAGCAACTCACCGGCCAACGCCAAATAGGCCATAGCACCGCGCGAGGACCGATCATAGTGCAGGATCGGCGCACCATGGCTCGGTGCCTCGGCCAAACGAATGTTTCGTGGAATGATCGTATTGTAAACTTTATCGCCAAAGTAACTCTCAAGCTGCGCAGACACATCGTTGGCAAGATTGTTACGGGGATCAAACATGGTGCGCAGCAGACCTGCCACTCGCAAATCGGGATTCACTGAACGTTGAATGTCCTCAATGGTACTCATCAGTGCCGTGAGTCCTTCCAGAGCATAGTATTCACATTGCATGGGGATCAGCACCCCCTGCGCGGCAACCAAAGCATTGACCGTGAGCATGTTTAATGAGGGCGGGCAATCGATAAAGATGAAATCATAGTCGTCTACAATTCCGGAAATTGCCTGTTTTAGCTTGAACTCCCGCCCGTACAAGGCGGTTAGCTTGACTTCTGCAACAGTGATATCTGCATTCCCCGGTATCAGATCAAAGTGCCAATCATCAAGGTGCAGCAAAACCTGGTCCACTGGCTGGTCACCCAGGAGTAATTCACAGGCCGAAGCTTCCAACGCGTGTTTGTCGATCCCACAACCCATGGTCGCATTGCCTTGTGGATCCACATCAATGAGCAATACGCGTCGCTTGGTCGCCGCTAGAGAAGCCGCGAGATTGACGCTGGTCGTGGTTTTTCCCACGCCCCCTTTCTGGTTAGTGATGGCAAAAATCTTAGTCATGAGGAAGAATGTCTATCACGTGGCGCTCGGCATCCAGTCCAGGTACCTGTATGGGTTCCACAGTGTACGTCATTTTCCCATCCAATGCCGCGAGTTCTTTTGTGGGAACACGTCCCTTCATTGCCAGCAGGTGTCCACCAGGCTTGACACAGTGTCGCGCCGCCTGTGCGAACACATCAAGTGTTGCAAAGGCTCGGCTGACCACTTGGTCAAAAGCTGTGTGGCAAGCCAGCGTCTCGATGCGCCCTTGCTCGACAAGCACATTCTGCAACCCCAGACTCAGTGCAGCCTGGCGCATGAAACGCACTCGCTTGGCAGCGGCATCGAGTAACACAAATTGCCAATTGGGAAACATAATGGCGAGTGGAATGCCCGGCAGTCCGGCACCTGAACCCACATCCAGGGTTCGTTCGCCTCGCAGCAGGGGCGCGATACTCAGGCTATCGAGCAAATGCGCTACCACCATCTCTACCGGATCGGTAATGCGGGTGAGGTTATCAACGCGGTTCCAACGCTGGATCAAGTGTAAGTAATCGAGCGCTGCCTCGATTTGATCTGAGTCCGCGCATAAGCCAAGCTGTGCGGTTCCTGCAGACAGTACTTGGTTTAAATCAGACACTAGGCGGTGCGCCGAGCGGGGTTGCGCCGTTGTTTCTTGAGATGGATCAGCAGCAGAGAGACAGCTGCCGGTGTGACGCCAGGAATCCGGCCCGCCTGCCCAATGCTGGTGGGTCGTTGCTGATTGAGTTTTTCCTTGACTTCATGTGAGAGACCACTGACTTGCGCGTAGTCGAGATCGTCAGGCAGGGATACGTCTTCCTGGGCGCGCGCCCGTGCGATTTCATCCTGTTGGCGATCGATGTACCCGGCATATTTGATCTGCACTTCAACTTGTTCGGCGACTTCAGGATCTGCCACGCCGGGTTGCGCGGCTTGCAGCTGCATTAACTTGCCGTAAGTCATATCCGGTCGACGTAAGAGATCCTCCAAGCGAAATTCACGGCTCATGGCCCCATCCAGCACTGTATGCAGTTCCTGCGCTGACAGCCTGCTTGGATGTACGTAGGTTTCATGCAATCGTTGCCGCTCTTTTTCGACGGCCTCGCGCTTTTCACAGAAACGCTGCCATCGCACATCGTCCACCAACCCCAATTCGCGTCCCATCTCAGTCAAACGCAAATCCGCGTTGTCTTCGCGCAACAAGAGTCGATGTTCAGCCCGACTGGTAAACATTCGATAGGGTTCCAGGGTCCCTTGGGTAATCAAATCATCGATCATTACGCCAAGATAGGCTTCATCACGACGGGGTGACCAGGGCTCACGCTCTTGCACAGCCAACGCCGCGTTGACACCTGCAAGCAGCCCTTGCGCGGCCGCCTCTTCATATCCAGTGGTGCCATTGATTTGGCCCGCAAAATATAAGCCACGCAGCGCACGAGTCTCCAGGGTAGGGCGCAGATCCCGAGGATCGAAAAAGTCGTACTCAATTGCATAACCCGGACGGGTGATAAAAGCTCGCTCCAACCCGGCGATCGAACGGACCAAATCCAGCTGTACATCAAAAGGCAAGGAAGTGGAAATCCCATTGGGATAGATCTCGTGAGTCGTCAAACCTTCCGGCTCCAAAAAAACCTGATGGCTGTCCTTGTCCGCAAAACGGATAATCTTGTCCTCGATCGAGGGGCAGTATCGGGGACCCACGCCTTCGATTTTGCCACTGTAAAGAGGGGAACGATCTAAACCGGCGTGTATATACTCATGCGTCTGGGGATTTGTATAGGTGATGTGGCAAGGTACTTGGCGTGGATGCTCACTTCGATTTCCGAGAAATGAGAACACCGGGGTAGGCTCATCACCTGGTTGGCTTTTCATTTGCGAGAAGTCGATTGTCCGAGCATCCAGACGCGGCGGTGTACCGGTTTTCAAGCGTTCGACACGAAACGGCAGCTCCCGTAAACGCGCCGCGAGAGACAGGGCAGGGGGATCACCTGCTCGCCCCCCACGGTAATGACTCTGACCAATGTGAATCGTCCCTCCAAGAAAGGTTCCCGCCGTGAGTATGATCGCTCGTGCACGGAATTCGAGGCCCATCTGCGTCACCACGCCGGTGACTCGCTCCCCTTCGACAATGACATCGTCCACCGCCTGCTGAAAGACCTGCAAATTGGGCTGAGTCTCAACCATTTCACGAATAGCGGCTTTATATAGCAACCGATCTGCCTGGGCGCGGGTGGCGCGTACAGCCGGACCCTTGCGCTGGTTGAGAATTCTAAACTGGATACCGCCACGGTCCGCTGCGCGCGCCATGGCTCCACCCAAGGCATCAATTTCCTTCACCAAATGACCCTTGCCAATACCGCCAATGGCCGGGTTACAACTCATTTGTCCTACGGTTTCGATATTGTGAGTCAGCAATAGTGTTTTGACCCCCATACGGGCGCTGGCCAGGGCCGCCTCGGTACCTGCATGGCCGCCCCCAATGACGATGACTGCAAATTCTTCTGGATACTGCATCTGTATATACGCTCTAACGCAAATTATAAATTGGTGTGAACTTTCTCGTTTCTATCTGTGTAAATCACTGAAATTGGGGTAATTATAACGCATCACCCCTGGCTCTCCGAAAGACCTTGCTTGCGGCACTTCTTCAGTCCGGTAAGATGCGCTCAAAGCTCAGATTGGAACACGCTATGGCCGGATCAGCCTCCACCAAAGTCATCATTGCCGCATTACTGGGTAATACCGCAATTGCGATTACCAAATTTGTCGCCGCTGCCATCACCGGCAGCTCCGCCATGTTGTCCGAGGGTATCCATTCCCTTGTCGATACGGGTAATCAGGGCTTGTTGCTTTATGGTATGAAGCAATCCAAAAAGCCTGCGGATGCGCGCTTCCCTTTTGGCCACGGCAAAGAACTCTATTTTTGGAGTTTTGTCGTCGCTATCCTGATCTTTGCACTGGGCGCCGGAATTTCAATCTATGAAGGCATCCATCATGTGCTGCATCCCGAACCGATGGGAAGTCCAATGGTTGCGTATATCGTCCTTGCTTTGGCGATTCTTTTTGAAGGTGGCGCATGGACCATCGCACTCAAAGAATTTGATCACTCCCGTGGCTCGCTTGGCTATGTCGAAGCCGTACAGCGTGGAAAAGATCCGTCACTGTTCGTCGTCTTGTTCGAGGATTCCGCGGCAATTCTTGGGTTATTGGTTGCATTAGTCGGAATTTCTCTCAGTCAGATCACCGGTTTGGCCTGGTTCGACGGACTCGCCTCTATCATGATCGGATTAATACTCGGCGGTACAGCCATCTGGCTTGCTTACGAAACCAAGTCTTTGCTGATTGGCGAGGCTGCCAATCCCGAAGTCATCCGCGGAATCAAAGCCCTCGCTCAGGAGGTACCTCATATTGAGAACGTTCAAGAAGTGCTCACAATGCACATGGGTCCCGATTTCATTCTCGTCACGATCAATGCCGACTTTGAAGACCATGCCTCAGCCGGCCAGGTCGAAGATGCCATCGCGGCGCTGGATCAACGCATCAAACAGACCTATCCGGAAGTCAAACGCGTCTTCGTCGAGGCCGAATCACGCTCTCCCTGAGGACTCATGACTCCGATTGAAGACCACTTTAAAATGGCCACCTTTCGCACGACGACGACATGCGCTGGCATAGTCGTTCGATGTCTCAAGCCAGTACAATACCGTGGATAAGTGCTCAGAGACCCACCCCTAGGGCGTGTCTCGACCTACGCTTATTTACCGATACAAAATGACGAAAATATCTCTCCGAGTAAATCGTCGGGTGTAAATTTTCCTGTGATTTCGCCCAAAGCTTGCTGGGCCAAACGGAGTTCTTCCGCCACCAACTCACCAGCCTGACTGTGGATAAGTTGCGCTTTGGCCTGCACGATATGCTGATGCGCACGCTCCAAAGCTTGGAGATGCCGCCGGCGCGCGATAAAGCTGTCTTCCGCAACGGTCTGGTATCCCACTACGGATTTCAGCCGAGTCACCAGGCGTTCAATCCCGGCACCCGTCTTAGCCGAGATATAGAGTTCGTCCTTTGCCGAAACGGCCGGGCAGGGAAGTAGATCGGATTTATTGAACACATGAATCACCGGGAGGGTTTGCGGAAACTGTTCAAGAATCGCGTAATCTTCCGCAGTCATTCCCTGCTGCGCATCGACCAGCAACAGTAACACATCGGCCACTTCCACTTCGGCCCAGGCACGCCGAATGCCTTCCTGTTCCACAGGATCCTGGGATTGCCTCAAGCCTGCAGTATCCACCACGTGCAAAGGCAAACCGTCCAGTTGGATATACTCCCGCAACACATCCCGTGTCGTACCGGGCACTGCCGTTACAATCGCCGTTTCCTGACCCGCCAGCCGATTGAGAAGGCTGGATTTTCCAGCATTGGGTTGACCAACGATCACGACCTGCAAACCTTCCCGTAATAAACGTCCTTGTTGCGCCTTGGCAAATACCGTATCCAGCCGTTCGAGGAGTGCCTCAATCCCCTGTGTCACTTCAGGCATGGCAAGAAAATCGATTTCTTCTTCCGGAAAATCCAAGGCGGCCTCAATATAAACCCGCTGCCGGATCAACGCATCGACTAGGTCCTGCACCTGCTTCGAGAAGACGCCCTGTAGAGAGCGCATCGCCGAACGCGCGGCTTGAATAGAACCAGATTCTATGAGATCGGCGATCGCCTCAGCCTGGGCAAGATCCAGTTTATCGTTGAGAAATGCTCGCTCTGAAAACTCGCCTGGACGGGCGAGTTCCGCTCCCAGTGCAATACAGCGGGCAAGCAGCCTATCCATGACAATCGGTCCCCCATGCCCCTGCAATTCAAGCACATCTTCGCCCGTGAAGGAGTTGGGGGCAGGAAAATACAGTGCGATACCTTCGTCGATGGCTTCGTCATCGACGTCGCGAAACACCTGAAAACGCGCGCTGCGCGGTTTGGGCAATTCTCCAAGGATAGCCTGCGCAATTGTCGCCGTCTGTGGACCGGAAACACGCACAATGCCCACTCCGCCTTTTCCCGGAGCAGTGGCAATTGCGGCAATAGTCGAGAAATGATTGAGCATGCTAGTACCTCGTCCAGCTTAAAATGACGGTCGCAGTTGTCCTGTCTGCATGCCTGGGTAGGCGCACTTCGCAGGGAATGGTTGTTCCCTTCCCAAG
>JANTGD010000023.1 GCA_024763135.1 Thiotrichales bacterium
TCGTGGTCACCTTATTGGTGATGAGAGGATTTTCTGATTTGCCAGGTGCACCAAGAGCTTGCGTGGACTTTTGTGATCCAACTGAGGTTTTTAGGTTGAAAGTAGACCGTAAAAGAAGGACGTGTAATAGCGTCATAGGATCGAAGCAATAGAATGGACACGATTTGGTGTGTCAGACACGGAAAGGAGCAAATAGTTGCTGGTGTAAAGGTAAGGAAAATAACATTTGTGCGCTGAGTCACGCAGGGCCGTAATGATGGCTCGGTAGGGGAATGGAGTTGTCGTCCAATCGTGCTCGCGGTTGAGAGCTGCTTGCTCTGTGGTGTATTTGGCTAGTGGAGTAGGAGAGGGAGGAAGTGTTGGTAGTTAGGCAGGCGTGAATACCTGCTTTGGGTAAGCAATCGCCCCACCTGGGGGCGTTGGTCGAAGTACGATTAGGAGGTTGTTCGAGAATCGATGGCCTACAGCGGAAAAGATGTCTTGGCCCATTTTTCGCTCATTTTCTTTGAACAGATGGCACTATTCATCTCAAATGAGCAAAAAATCCGCCTTAAATGGTTTCTCCGAGGGGTGGCCCCATTCTCAGGCCGCCTCTTATTAACCCGGCACCATAATTTGCTGTATTCAGAGCCTCAGGCATCTCCCCTATCCAGGCGCCTGCCGCAGGTATGGTTGCTCCCTTGGCAAGGCAGAGAGGGGCGGTGCCTGAGCCTCCTAACCGATTGGTTATTGAGGGCAGACCGTACTTCGCGCGTCCGCGGACTGCGTTGTCGAAACTTGCTGTAGGACGGCTGAACACGACAGATTATGGTGCCGGGTTAATAGTTAATAGCGAGAGGTGCGGCGACGTCTGAACCCGGTAGCGCCCAGCAATACGCCGACCATCCATCCCAGGCTGCCTCCGCCTCGACTGGTTTTTACCGTGCCTGAATTCGTGTTGCTGACGGCGCCTGTATCGCCCTGCACCGCCGTATTGATTTTTTCATAAATGGTTCGCTCATTGGGATCGAAATAGGACGGGATGCCGTCTTTATTGATATCCGGGCAACTGGGAGCAGCGGGGCATTCCTGGCTGTCGGTAATCCCGTCGCCATCACTGTCGCCGCTGCCATCGGTAGTGCCTGCGGCATTGAAACTGTCTAAATCGAGGAAATCCGGTATGCCATCCTGGTCGAAATCGGGAGCATACAGAGTTTTGCCACTCAGTTCGGTCGCAGTGGGCAGGTTGTCATTGTCATCGTCGGGGTCGATGTGATTTCTCAGGCCATCGCCATCGGTATCCACATTATTGGGTTCCAGCGCATCGATGAGGCCATCGCCATCGGCATCTGAGGTGGTGCTCTCATCACGCGTGAGTAGCCCGTCGTTGTCGTCATCCTTATCCATATAGTTGGCGATGAGATCACCATCGGTATCGACACAAATGGGTGTGATGGGGCATTCGGTGGCATCGGACAGTCCATCTTTATCGGAATCACCACTGCCGTCGGCCGTATTGGCGGTATTATTGGAATCGACATCGAGGTAGTCAGGGAGTCCGTCCACGTCACTGTCCTGCGGATTTTCGACGGTCTCCCCCAACTCTGCGGCGGTTTTGAGGCCATCGCCATCATCATCGTCATCGTTGACGTCGTAAATGCCATCAGCATCGGTATCGACAAAGTTATGCTCGACATAGTCTGGCAAGCCGTCACCATCGGTGTCGGCGGTAGTGGTTTCATCGACGTTACTGATGCCGTCATTGTCGGCATCAGGGTCGTTGATGTCCGCGATGCTGTCACCGTCGGTATCGCGCAGGGTATATTCAGACACCGTGTCGCTCAGATCTGTGAGCAGTGGGGTGCGCGCACCTCCCGGACTGTCGGTGCGTGTACGGATTGCAAAGTAATACCGCCGTGAGGCATCCAGATTAGAAATGGTGATTGCAGCAGCGGCCTTATCTTCGGTTTCTGCCAGCAGTTCTTCAGCACTGAAATCATTGTCTTTGCTCACAAAGATTTCATAGGCCCCACCGTCGCCTAGGTACTCAATCGGCGTCCAGGCCAAAGAAATGGAATCAATGGTTCGATTGGTGGCTTGGAAATCGGTCGGGATCACAGTTTGCGTCGCACTCCAGTCTCCATCTTCGATCTGAGCATTGTCTAAGAAGGTATTGGTATCTGGATCATCGCTGGGCTCGAGCCTGTTGTAGCGTAAATCCAAGGCTTCAAGATTCCCGAGATTTTTGAGGTTGCTGGGAACCTTGCCACTGAAGGCATTGTTGTCCAGTAGCAATGTTTTGAGTGCAGTCAGATCGCCCAGCGAGTCCGGGAGCGAACCATTTAAAAAGTTGCCGGAGAGTCTCAGGCTGGTGAGGTGGGTCAATGCACTCAATTCACTTGGCAGCGTACCGTACAAGCCAAAGTTGCCGAGTTTCAGCTGGGTGATACTGCCATTACTGTCGCAGACCACGCCGCCCCAGCTGTCATTGCAGGGATCTCCGGTATTCCAGCCTTCACCGATGAGCGGACTCACGCCCTCGACCTTGGTATGCTCGATCAATGCGCGTAACGCATCGACTTCTTCCAGCTCCGCAGCAGTGAGTGCTGTGGCACAACTCAATGTAACCAGACCAAGCAGCATGCGGACTACTTGCCGGGAGAATGGCCGTTTGTCCAGGCACTGTTTAGAAAGGGGGGATGTGGCTGAGGGGGTGCTGTCCATTTTTTTCAATCCATTTGGTTGGTGCTGACGATCAATGCTCGTGTGATCTGCCTCTCGGGCTAAGGCGCACAGCGCTCGATCATAAATAGGCTGATCATAACATAGACAGTTCAATAATAAACTCTTTATGTTCAGTCAATTAGCGAGTGTTCTTATGCTTTTTTCTGTAAATGTCAATTTTTTGTAAATTTTATAAATATCTTTATTTTACAACTGCTTAGGGCGTTTTCTCCACGTGGGGTATTAGTGGGTATGACGAGGTGTGGTGGGGCATGTCGGACAGACAGGCTAATTTCCCGACAAGCGGACGTTTTTGAGGACTGGTAGCACATTGACGTCGTTATGCAGCGGGATTGGCTTGCGACCCGGTGGCATCCGGGAGACAATCGACGGCCGGTTAACGCTTCTTAATTAAACTGCCATGGCGCTTTTCAAAAGTAGAAAAAAGAAAAAACCCACTGCTGGGTATACGCCCGATCTCGATGGCTGTCAGGTCAAAGTACTGTTCGTCTGTATGGGGAATATCTGTCGCTCACCGACAGCCCAGGGTGTGTTTCAGCGGCTCATCGATGAGGCAGGTTTGACGCAATCGATCTGCCTCGATTCGGCGGGGACAATCTCTTATCACGTAGGGCGTCCTCCCGATGAACGCGCTCAACAGGCTGCATCCGAAAGAGGCTATGATTTAAGCGCTTACCGTGCTCGCCAAGTTTCTTCAGTAGATGCGGCGCGTTTCGACTACATCGTGGTGATGGACGAAACCAACCTGCTCGATGTACGTAGTCAGTTTCCCAAAGAGAGCTGGTCCAAAGTGCAATTATTGATGGATTATGCGCCGGGAGGACGCAAGGGGCAGGAAGTACCGGATCCCTATGCCGGTGGTGCGGATGATTTCGAACGGGTTCTGGATCTCGTGGAAAAAGCGGCTCAAGGGCTGCTCGAGCGAATTCGTCAGGCACATCAACTCTAAAATCGATGCCTCATGCCCAGCAGGTCAAACGGCGCTTATTTTTTGCGTTGCTGCCTGAGTTTCATCTCCGCCAACAACTGGCTCAATCGGCTCAGCAACTAGCGGCCGGCGGACGTTTCGTGCCAGCCAGAAATCTGCATATGACATTATTTTTCCTGGGTGCCACGAGTTACGCGCAGCAGTTATGTGCTGAGCGTGCAGCCGCCAGCGTGACAGCACGGCCCTTTACCATGAAGATCAGTCGGTTCGGGGTGTTTAAACGGGCCGGCGTATTATGGCTCGCACCTCAGACTGCACCGCAGGCATTGTTCGATCTGCAGAACGCACTGCTCAGTGCATTGCGCCGCGACTGCCCTTATCTGGCTGCTCTGACTCAGCCCAACAAGCCTTTTGTGCCTCACATCACGGTTAGAAGAAAACTACGTCACAAACCCAAAGGGTCAATACCGATCACCAGCTGGTGGGTTGACGGCTTTTGCTTACTCGAGTCGACGCATGAGGAGGGTATGCTGATCTACCGGGTGCTGAAACAGTGGCCTTTCAAAATTGCGCCTGTCCGAGAATAGATGGCCTGTTGTGGAAAAGTCCTTTCGGCCCATTTTTTCGCTCATTTTCGTTGATTATGAGTCACTATTCGCCTCAAATGGGCAAAAGTTTAGTCTCAAAATAGCTTCCCCTCTCGCTACGGCCTATCGTCTCGGACAGGTTCCAGCTAATCGCTTTCTGACTCCTTGTATCCATCAGAACACGCTTGTTGTAGTACTTGGATTGTCCAAGCAGAGCTGACGGATATGTTCGCTCATTTAGGCGCTTTGCTGTAAGAATGCGAGCAGCTCTGTCGCATGTTCCAGGGTGCGTTGGGTTTTGCGTTTGCCCCCTAACATGCGGGCGATTTCGTCGATGCGCTCGCTAGCATCGAGTTGCAATAAGCCTGTGTGAGTCATTGCGCGGGCCTTCTTTTTCTCAACCCGTAGGTGTTGGTGACCACAGGCTGCCACTTGGGGCAGGTGAGTCACACAGAAAACCTGGCAGTGCCTACCCAGTGATCGGAGCTGCTGTCCTACGGTTTCTGCCACTGCACCGCCAATTCCACTGTCGACTTCATCGAAAATGAGGGTGGGTAGCTGCATTCGCTGTGCTGCGGTGAGAGAGATCGCGAGGCTGATACGTGACAATTCGCCACCTGAGGCGACTTGGTTCAAGGGTTTGGGGGATTGCCCGGGATTTGCAGAGACAAGGAAGCGCACTTTCTCGTTACCGCTTGGACTGCGTTCGCCTTTGCCCAGCGGCATGAGTTGAGTAACAAACTGACCGCCTTCGAGTCCGAGTGTTTGCATGGCTTCGGTGATGAGTTGATCTAGGGACTGCGCCGCTGTCCTGCGTTGTTTGCTTAAGTTTACTGCCAGTGCATCGTAGGCAGAGGCTGCTGTGTCGCGTGCACTTTCTAAGTTGTCCAGGCTGGTTTCGGGGGCTTCGAGCTGCGACAGTTCTGCGCGCATTGTGTGCATGAGTTCAGGAAGCGCTTCTGGCAGGACCTGGTGTTTGCGCGCCAGCTCCAGGGTTTTATTGTAACGCTGTTCGGTGTCCGCCAGTCGATCCGGGTCGACTTCCAAGCTGGAGAATAACTCGCGCAGACTTATGGCCGCTTCTTCGATTTGAATTTGCGCGCTTTCAAGTAAGGTCGCAATATCCAAAAACTGGGCATCGAGTGCGCCGGCTTCCTGCATTTGGCGCTGCAGATCGGCAATCTCCCGATACAGGTTCGTCTCATCCTGTTCATAGAGCCGCTCCACGGCGGATGCCGCAGTTTGTTTTAAGCGATCCGCATGGGATAAGCGGCGTAACTCGGTTTCGAGTTGGATAAATTCTCCGGTGCCAGGATTGAGTGTCTCAAGTTCTGTAAGCTGGAAACGCAGCAGATCGATGCGCGCCAGGCGATCCCCCTCGGAGTGCTGGGCGGTTTGCAGGGCCTGTTCTGCTTGTCGCCAGGCATTATGCGCTTCACGAACTGAGTCGAGGAGCGCAGCGTAGTGGCCATGTGCATCAAGTAGCGCGCGTTGGTGCGTAGGTTGGAGCAAGTGTTGGTGGGCGTGTTGCCCGTGTATATTCACAAGCTGCGTGCCCAGGTTTTTCAGTAAGCCGAGGGTTGTGCTCGAACCATTGATGTAGCAGCGACTGCGTCCTTCTGCCGTAATGACCCGCCGGAGGATGCACTCTTCGTCGGCATCGAGGTCTTGGTCGCGAAGCCAGCTAATAATGTCCTTGGGCAGTGCATCGATGTGGAGGCTGATCTCCGCTTTGGCAGCGCCTTCACGCACCACGTTTGCAGTGGCGCGGTCACCCAGTACCAGTCCGATGGCATCGATCATGATGGATTTGCCCGCACCCGTCTCTCCCGTAATGACGGTGAGTCCCCCCTGCAGATCGAGCTCCAGAGAGTCGATAATTGCAAAGTCACGAATTTGAATATGCGTGAGCATCAGGGTTGTTCACTCCAGCGCAGTTTCTTCCGCAGGATCGCGTAATAATCGTGGTTTTTGGGATGGATCAATTGCATGCGATGCGCGTAGGGAGAAATGGTTACGACGTCGTCTGCCTGAATTTTAATGTTCAGATGTCCATCGAAGGCGACGCGTGCATTGGTGCGGCTTTGGGCGCTCAGCAGAAGGGTGATTTCACTGTCCGCATTGACCACAATCGGGCGACTGCTGAGGGTATGCGGGCAAATCGGTACCAGGGAGACGGCTTCGATCCCGGGTTGGAGAATCGGCCCTCCACCCGAAAGGGCGTAGGCGGTAGAGCCGGTGGGAGTGCTCACGATGATACCGTCGGCGCGCTGGTGATTCACCAGTTGACCGTCGATGCGTGTATCGAATTCGATCATGCGTATCGCTTCATCGCTATGGATGACCACATCATTGAGCGCTACACCGGCAGCAAACTCCACGTCTCCCCGGCTGATGCGTCCATGCAGCATGTTGCGATATTCGATTTGATATTGACCACTGAAGACTGCATCCAGTTGAGCAGGCATGTCTTCGGGATAAATATCCACCAGGAAACCCAAGCGACCCACGTTGACACCGAGCAGGGGAATGCCAAAATGCGCCAGACTGCGTGCGGCATCAAGCAATGTACCATCCCCCCCTACGACAATGACGAGATCGCACTGCTCTCCCAGGGCATTGCGAGGGAGTAGTTGCGCATCTGCGAATCCGACCGTACCAAGGCTCTGGTCTAGGTGTACCGTCACCGCCCGATTGCGCAGATCCAACAGCAAGGCAGATACGGTGTCATGGATACGCGGGTCGCCGTTTTTAACGATGACGCCGATATGCTCAAAAGTACTCATAGTCGAAAAAAGCTAACACGAGTTGCATGGTAAGGCTACGTCGAAAATTTGCCGAGTCTGCAATAGCGTCCTTGACAGTGCGGGGAAGCGATTGCAATGATCGATGCGCGACATTATTTATATTAGCGGGTTAAGCCAAACAGTTTTAACAGAATTTCAGATGTTACCTGAGCGAGCAGCACAGCTACTTAAATCATTGATCGAGACGCATATCAGCGATGGTAAGGCGGTGGGTTCGCGTACCCTGGCAAAAGTGTCGGGCCTCGATGTGAGTCCTGCAACGATTCGCAATATTATGGCCGATCTGGAAGAAATGGGGCTTATTGCAGCTCCGCATACGTCGGCCGGCAGGGTGCCCACCACGGCCGGGTATCGTCTGTTTGTCGATTCCATGCTGCAAACCCAGCCGATTAATGATGCGTTACTACGTCAGCTGCAATCTCAACTCGACACTGCACCAGATTCACAGGCCCTGGCGGAGTCCGCCTCGACCTTGCTATCGAGCATCACAGGGCTGGCCGGCGTGGTGACTCTCCCGCAGGCAGACGTGGTTAAATTGGAACAGATCGAGTTTGTCAGGCTGAGTGAAAATCGCGTGTTGGCGGTGCTGGTACTGGCGCATGGCGAGGTACAAAACCGCGTCTTGACCTTGGACAGGGAATATGGCCGTGCGGAATTGGCGGAAGCTGCCAACTACCTGACCGAGCATTTTGGCGGGATGGATTTACGCGGTGCACGCGAGCGATTGGTCGAGGATCTCAATGCGCTGCGCAGAGATATGAACCATCTGATGGAAGCGGCCATAGAGCTTGGGGAACAGGTACTCGTAAGTGATCGGCCTCAATCAGATTATGTCATGGTCGGGCAGACGCAGCTCATGGACTATGCTGAGTTGTCAGATGTCGAAAAACTCCGCCAGCTATTCGAAACATTTTCCACCAAGCGGGATATTCTCCATATTCTCGATCGCTGCAGTCGCGCAGAGGGCGTGAAGATCTTTATTGGCCACGAAGCGGGAAACAAAGCGTTCGATGATTGCAGTGTGGTCACTGCGCCCTATACGATCGATGGCAAGATTGTAGGCGTTTTAGGGGTCATCGGTCCGACTCGGATGGCCTATGATCGGGTAATTCCTATCGTTGATGTGACTGCCAGGCTGCTCGGTTCCACCTTGAATTCACGCTAGCTATCCCCATGTTTTTCGCTTGAGTAAAACTGTCGCGAGTAGGCTCGACAGTGTCGTGTTGCCTGCGCTATCGAATACCAAAGTCACGAATTTTAATGAAACGGGAGTTAATTAAATGCACAAAGAAGATCAGCTGGATGAATCCAAGGGTTCGTCAGCACGAGCCGAGCAAACATCAGAGTCGCCGGCGGGGGAGTCTGAGGAGCTTTTGGAGGCGCCGACAGTGGCCAAGCTAGAGGAAAAGCTGGCAGAGGCTGAAGCCAAGGCGGATGAGAATTGGCAGCGGGTCTTGCGCATGCAAGCCGACCTTGATAACCAACGCAAGCGTGCGGAGCGGGATGTGGAAAATGCCCACAAATATGCTCTGGAGCGATTTGCCGAAGCGCTGCTGCCGGTAAAAGACAGCCTGGAGATGGGCCTTGTTGCTGCGCGTTCAGACCAGGAGGCCGGAAAAATTCTTGAAGGGACAGAACTCACATTGAAAATGCTTACCGAGGTCATGAGTAAGTTTGGCATTGAGGAGATTCCCGCCGAAGGTCAGCCGTTCGATCCTGAGCTACATCAGGCAATGACGATGCAAGAAAGCAATGAAGTACCACCCAATACTGTTTTGAGTGTGATGCAAAAGGGTTACACGCTCAATGGGCGTTTGCTGCGGCCGGCCATGGTCATCGTTTCTAAGGCCCCTGAGGCATGACCACCCGGCGTGCGGTTGGTCTCAGTTCCGCAGAAGAGCCAGCGGGGGGCTTGAATCGAAGGGACCAGCCCCCATATGCAGATTCAGACCAACCACCGTCAAACAACAAAGTATTTTACCGGAGAAGATAAATGGGAAAGATAATTGGCATAGACTTGGGAACCACGAATTCCTGCGTCGCCGTGATGGACGGGGACAAGCCCAAAGTCATCGAAAACAGCGAGGGTGATCGTACTACCCCTTCAATCGTAGCATTTACGGAGGATGGCGAGGTGTTGGTCGGACAACCGGCAAAACGCCAGGCAGTCACCAATCCAAAGAATACCGTGTTTGCGGTGAAGCGTTTGATTGGTCGTAAGTTTGATGAAGAAGCGGTGCAAAAAGACATCAAGCTCGTGCCGTACCAAATCGTCAAGGCAGACAACGGCGATGCTTGGGTTGAGGCCGGGGGCAAGAAAATGGCACCGCCCGAAATTTCAGCGCGTGTGCTGCAGAAAATGAAGAAAACCGCTGAAGATTATCTGGGTGAAGCGGTGACCGAAGCTGTGATTACTGTTCCAGCCTACTTCAATGATTCACAACGCCAGGCCACGAAAGATGCAGGCAAGATCGCCGGTCTGGAAGTCAAGCGGATCATCAACGAACCGACCGCCGCGGCACTCGCCTATGGAATGGATAAGAAAGGCGGCGATCGGAAGATCGCGGTTTACGACTTGGGAGGTGGTACCTTTGATATCTCGATCATTGAGATCGCAGAAGTCGATGGTGAACATCAGTTTGAAGTGCTGTCTACCAATGGCGATACCTTTCTCGGTGGGGAAGACTTCGATTTGCGTCTGATCGACTATCTGGCCGATGAGTTCAAAAAAGAGAATGGTATGGATCTGCACAATGATCCGCTTGCCCTTCAGCGTCTCAAAGAAGGGGCAGAAAAGGCCAAAATCGAGTTGTCGTCCAGTCAGCAGACCGATGTCAATTTGCCTTACATTACTGCTGATCAAACTGGTCCAAAGCACCTGAACATCAAGGTCACGCGTGCCAAATTTGAATCCTTGGTAGAGGATTTGATTCAACGCACCATCGATCCTTGTAAAATCGCACTGAAGGATGCTGGCGTATCAGCGGCAGAAATCGATGATGTCATTTTAGTGGGTGGCCAAACACGGATGCCCAAAGTTCAGGAAGCTGTGAAGGGGTTCTTTGGAAAAGAGCCGCGCAAAGATGTGAACCCTGATGAGGCAGTCGCTGTTGGTGCGGCGATACAAGGGGGTGTGCTCGGTGGTGATGTCAAAGACGTTTTGCTGCTCGATGTAACGCCTTTGAGCCTGGGCTTGGAGACCTTGGGTGGTGTCATGACCAAGCTCATCGAAAAGAATACGACCATCCCAACCAAAGCGACACAGATTTTCTCTACTGCCGAGGACAATCAAACCGCTGTGACGTTGCACATTTTGCAGGGAGAACGTGAACAGGCATCAGCGAATAAATCGCTGGGACGTTTCGATTTGTCGGATATCCCACCCTCGCCACGTGGTGTGCCGCAGATTGAAGTGACCTTTGATATTGATGCCAACGGCATTATGAACGTTTCGGCTAAGGACAAGGCTACTGGCAAGGAGCAATCGATTGTGATCAAGGCATCGTCTGGGCTTTCCGACGATGAAGTGGAACGCATGGTCAAGGATGCCGAAGCGCACGCGGAAGAAGATCGCAAGTTCCATGAATTGGTGGCAGCCCGGAACGCAGCTGATGCGATGATCCATGCAACAGAAAAGTCGTTGCATGATCTGGGTGATCAGGTCGAAGCCGCTGAGAAAGAGCAGATTGAAGCCGCCATGACTGAGTTACGTGAGGCTGTGAAGGGTGATGATAAGGATGCCATTGAAGCCAAAACGCAAAAGCTCAGCGAGGCATCGGCTAAGCTTGCCGAAAAGGCTTACGCACAACAGGCAGGCGGTGCCGCAGGCGCTGAAGCTGCGGGTGGTGGTGAGTCAGCCAGCAGTGCAGGCGCTGCCGGTGGCGATGAGGACGTTGTCGATGCTGAATTCGAAGAAGTCGATGACAATAAAAAATAAGCGGTTGCCTTAAATTGAGGTAACAATGGGCGGCCTTCGGATCGGAGGTCGCCCTTTTTCATGGTATCTGGAGCATTATAGAGATTATGTCTAAGCGCGATTACTACGAAGTGCTTGGGGTGACGAGGAACGTTAGCGAAGCCGAGCTGAAAAAATCCTATCGCCGTTTGGCGATGAAGTATCATCCTGATCGGAATCCCGATGACGCAGAGGCAGAGGCCCAATTTAAAGAGGTCAAGGAAGCCTATGAAGTATTGTCGGACTCTCAAAAGCGAGCGGCTTACGATCAATTTGGTCATGCAGGCGTGGATCCTCAGGCTCAAGCCGGTGGATTTGGTGCCGGTGCTACGAGCTTCAGTGATATCTTCGGGGATGTATTTGGAGATATTTTTGGAGGGGGCGGTGGGCGCGCATCCGGTAGCCGAGCGCATCGGGGATCAGATCTTCAGTATAATTTGGAAATAACACTGGAAGAAGCGGTTTTCGGTGTTGAAAAGGAACTGGAAATACCACGTCTGGAAGTGTGTGATGTCTGCGATGGCAGCGGTGCGGCGCCCGGTACGAAGCCCGAAACCTGCTCAACGTGTGGCGGACTCGGTCAGGTGAGAATGCAGCAGGGGTTTTTCTCCGTACAGCAGACCTGTCCGACCTGTAAAGGCACAGGCAAAGAGATCAAGCAGCCTTGTCCGGCCTGTTATGGCGAAGGTCGGGTACAAAAGCACAAAAAGCTACGAGTGAAAATTCCCCCGGGTGTCGATACGGGAGATCGAGTGCGTTTGACAGGCGAAGGAGAAGCTGGCGTCCACGGCGGTCCGAGTGGTGATCTTTATGTGCAAGTACGTGTCAAACCCCACCGTATTTTCGAGCGCGAAGGAGAGGATCTCTATTGTGAAGTGCCGATCAGTTTTGCTACGGCGACACTGGGCGGAGAGTTGGAAGCACCGACGCTCGATGGACGAGTCAATTTAAGAATTCCCGCTGAAACGCAGACGGGCAAAGTATTTCGCATCCGCGGTAAGGGTGTGAAACCTGTGCGCGGTGGAGCCCCCGGTGATTTGTTCTGCCGAGTTAAAATTGAAACACCGGTCAATCTCAATAAGGAGCAAAAAGCTTTGCTCAAGCAATTTTCTGAAAGCCTGGCCAAGGGCGGCACCAAGCACAGTCCTCAGGAACATGGTTGGCTCGATGGTGTGAAAGGCTTTTTCGAGGAGCTCAAATCTAAATTTCAGGCTTAGGAGCAACAGGCATGACGACAAAAATCGCCGTAGTGGGGGCAGGTGGCCGAATGGGTAAAACGCTCATTGAAGCCTGTCAGGACGCTGAGAACGTTGAGTTGGCGGCGGCAACCGAGCGCCCCGGCAGTTCACTCTTGGGTACCGATGCCGGTGAGCTTGCAGGGCTCGGGCGTTTGCAGGTGCAGGTGGTCGAGAGTCTTGACGATGCGCCGGCGTTTGAGGTGCTGATCGATTTCACTAACCCCGCTGCCAGTCTTGCACATGTCGATTTTTGCCGCAGCCGGGGCTGTCGCATGGTGATTGGCACCACCGGATTCTCGGACGAAGAAAAACGCCACATTGAAAAAGCGGCGCAAGAGATTGCCATTGTGATGGCCCCAAATATGAGTGTTGGTGTCAATCTTTGTCTGAAGTTATTAGAAACCGCAGCACGGGTACTTGGAGACGAAGTGGATATTGAAGTCATCGAGGCCCATCATCGCAATAAAGTGGATGCGCCATCAGGGACTGCGCTGCGCATGGGAGAGGTGGTCGCAGACACGCTGGGACGTGATTTAGCGTCTTGTGCGGTGTACGGTCGAGAAGGGCATACCGGGCCACGTGCGCGAAAGACGATTGGATTTGAAACCATCCGCGCTGGCGACATTGTCGGCGAGCACACGGTGATGTTTGCGGGTGAAGGCGAGCGTGTGGAGATCACGCACAAGGCTTCGAGCCGGATGACCTTTGCGCAGGGCGCGGTGCGCGCGGCCAAATGGCTCATGGGTAAGCAGCACGGCTTGTTCGACATGCAGGATGTGCTCGGCCTGGATTAGCTGCACATGGAAGAAAGCATAGCGAAAGCCCTCTGATGTCAGCTGATTGTTTTTCTGTATTCCCTTCGCGGTAAGCAGCCACCATGAGGTGCACAAGTTTTTCGTAGACAGCTTTCCTGAGATTTCGTTAGAATCATCATAATCTGAAGGGAGCAGTTCGGCTTCCAGACTCAACATCAATCCAGACGGGATGGAACTTCCATCCCGTTTGCGCATCTGCAATTCGGAGGTAAGCTTGGATTCAACCGCAATACTGGCGCTCGCGGACGGTAGTGTCTTCCATGGGCGTTCGATCGGAATCGCTGGCCGTTCCGTGGGTGAGGTTGTGTTCAACACCGCGATGACAGGGTATCAGGAAATTCTTACTGATCCTTCCTATGCACGACAAATCGTGACGCTCACCCATCCGCATATCGGTAATGTCGGCGTGAACCATGAAGATGAAGAATCTGCCCGCGTGCACGCTGCAGGGCTGATCGTTCGAGATGTACCCCTGCGCATGAGTAACTGGCGTGCAGAAAAATCGCTGCCGGTCTATTTGGAAGAACAGGGAGTCGTAGCGATTGCCGATATCGATACGCGAAGGCTGACGCGTTTGTTGCGTGAAAAAGGCGCGTTGTCTGGTTGCATTCTGGCCGGGGACGAAATTGATGCTGCCACTGCGCTGTCTGCAGCTCAGGCGTTTCCAGGGCTCAAGGGTATGGACTTGGCTAAAGAAGTCACAGTCTCTGAAACATACGAGTGGCAGCAAGGGGAGTGGTCGTTGGCGGGCGGGTTGCCTGTACCGAAATCAGAGGAGGCACGTTTCCACGTGGTGGCCTATGATTTTGGAGTGAAGCGCAATATTTTGCGGATGCTTGTCGACCGAGGTTGTCGCTTAACTGTGGTACCGGCTAACACCCCGGCACCTGAAGTGCTGGCATTAGCGCCCGATGGTGTTTTTCTTTCCAACGGTCCGGGGGATCCCGAGCCTTGTGACTACGCGATTGCAGCGATCGCAGAAATCGAAGCGGCGTGTGTTCCCCTGTTCGGGATCTGTCTCGGTCATCAATTATTGGCCCTGGCCAATGGTGCACAAACGGTCAAAATGAAATTTGGCCATCATGGTGCCAATCACCCCGTGCAGGCGCTGGACACCGGGCGGGTTATGATCAGTAGTCAGAATCACGGCTTTGCCGTGGACGAGGCCAGTCTGCCCGCAGTGCTTAGAGCCACGCATCGTTCGTTGTTCGATGGGTCGTTGCAAGGTATCGAGCATACCCAGAAACCTGCGTTTAGTTTTCAGGGACACCCTGAAGCAAGCCCTGGGCCACATGATGTCGCACCGTTGTTCGATCGTTTTATCAGCATGATGCAGGCGACACGTGCCTGATTTTCCTCAGTTCTTAGCTCATTAGCACTATGCCCAGACGTAATGATATCTCCAGTGTACTGATTATCGGTGCGGGACCGATTGTGATTGGTCAGGCCTGCGAATTCGATTATTCCGGTGCGCAAGCCTGTAAAGCGCTGCGCGAGGAAGGTTATCGCGTGATCTTGGTTAATTCCAATCCAGCCACGATTATGACGGACCCCGATACCGCCGATGCAGTGTATATCGAGCCCATTGACTGGACTTCGGTGGAGCGCATTATTGCCAAGGAACGTCCCGATGCAGTGTTGCCTACGATGGGAGGGCAGACAGCGCTCAACTGCGCCATGGAGTTAATCCGCGAAGGGGTGCTGGAGCGTTATGATGTCGAGTTGATCGGTGCCAGCGAAGATGCGATTGATATGGCGGAAGACCGAGAGCGTTTTCGGCAGGCGATGAATGAAATCGGGCTGGAATCGGCGCGTGCGGAAATTGCACACACGCTTGAAGAGGCGCTGGCTGCACAACAAGCTATTGGTTTTCCCACGATTATCCGGCCCTCATTTACACTCGGTGGTAGTGGTGGGGGTATCGCGTATAACCGTGAAGAGTTTGTGGATATCGTGGAGCGCGGTCTGGATCTTTCTCCAACCAATGAGGTGTTACTGGAAGAATCATTGTTGGGTTGGAAAGAGTTTGAGATGGAAGTAGTACGCGATCACGCGGATAACTGCATCATCGTTTGTTCCATTGAAAATCTTGATCCCATGGGGATTCACACGGGGGACTCGATCACGATCGCGCCAGCGCAGACCCTGACCGATAAGGAATATCAAATACTGCGGGATGCATCGCTCGCAGTGCTGCGCAAAATTGGGGTGGATACTGGTGGATCCAATGTTCAATTTTCATTGAATCCAGACAATGGCAGATTGATCGTCATTGAGATGAATCCGCGTGTATCCCGGTCCTCTGCGTTGGCATCGAAAGCCACGGGCTTTCCGATTGCGAAAATTGCGGCAAAGCTGGCTGTGGGCTATACCTTGGATGAACTCGACAATGAAATAACGGGGGGGGCAACACCTGCGTCTTTCGAGCCCGCGATCGATTACATCGTAACCAAAATACCGCGTTTTACCTTTGAGAAGTTTCCACAGGCAGCAGCAGAGCTGAGTACGCAGATGAAATCGGTCGGCGAAGTCATGGCGATGGGGCGTACTTTTCAGGAGTCACTGCAAAAAGCCATACGCGGCCTGGAAACCGGCGCAGATGGCTTTGACGAACGGCTCGATGTGCACGCAGAGGATACAATTGATCTCATTCGCCAAAATCTTTCCGATACCGGCCCAGAGCGCTTATGGTACGTGGCCGATGCATTTCGTGCCGGCTTATCGCTCGATGAAATCTATGACATGACCCGCATCGACTCCTGGTTTCTGGCGCAAATTGAAGATCTAGTTCACACAGAAAACGACTTTAAAGCGCATCAATTGGACACTTTGCAGCCGGCACATCTTTGGAACGCCAAGCGCAAAGGGTTTTCTGACCGCCGTTTGGCTAAACTGCTCGGTTGCCAAGAGCAGCATATACGCGAAATACGTTGGTCGCAGGATTTACACCCAGCGTACAAACGTGTCGATACCTGCGCTGCGGAATTTTCTACCCAGACGGCCTACTTGTATTCGGCTTACGAGGAGGAGTGTGAAGCGGATCCGGGTGATCGCAAGAAGGTCATGGTGCTCGGTGGTGGCCCAAATCGGATTGGTCAGGGGATTGAATTCGATTATTGCTGTGTGCACGCGGCATTAGCGATGCGTGAGGATGGCTATGAAACCATTATGGTCAATTGTAATCCAGAAACGGTGTCGACTGATTACGATACGTCAGACCGTTTGTACTTCGAGCCGCTAACGCTTGAAGATGTGCTGGAGATCATTGCGGTGGAAAAACCCGTGGGCGTGATTGTGCAGTACGGGGGGCAGACCCCGCTCAAGCTGGCGCGCGATTTAGAGGCGGCTGGTGTGCCAATTGTGGGGACCTGTCCCGATTCCATTGACCTGGCAGAAGATCGCGAACGCTTCCAGCAACTGATTGAGACATTGGGGCTATTGCAGCCTCCCAACTGTACCGCGAGAACCGTCGCCGAGGCGGTAGCCGGTGCGCAGACGATTGGCTATCCAGTGGTTGTCCGCCCCTCCTATGTGTTGGGTGGCCGGGCGATGGAGATCGTGTATAACGAGGAGGATCTGCGCCGCTATATGCGCGAAGCGGTTTCTGTCTCCAATGACGCGCCTGTGTTGTTGGACCGGTTTCTTGACGATGCGATCGAAGTGGACGTTGATGCCGTCTGTGATGGAGATCGGGTATTTGTAGCTGGGATCATGCAGCATATCGAGCAGGCGGGTGTGCACTCAGGAGATTCTGCCTGCAGTCTGCCGCCTTTCTCCCTGAGCGAAGCACTCCAGGCAGAGTTGCGCGAGCAAGTGAGCAAACTGGCGCGCGCATTGAAAGTCGTGGGTTTAATGAATACGCAATTTGCGATTCAAAATGACCGGGTATACATTTTGGAAGTGAACCCCCGCGCGTCGCGGACAGTACCCTATGTCTCTAAGGCGATTGGCAAGCCGATCGCCAAAATCGCAGCCCGTTGCATGGTGGGGCAGAGTCTGGATGATCAAGCGGTACCCGAATCTATCGTACCCAATTATTTTTCGGTCAAAGAGGCTGTTTTTCCGTTCTTGAAATTTCCAGGTGTCGATCCGATTCTCGGGCCGGAAATGAAATCCACCGGAGAGGTTATGGGGGTGGGTAGAAGTTTTGTGGAAGCATTTTATAAGTCCCAGATTGCGGCCGGCGAGCACCTACCCAGAGGAGGCACAGCCTTTATCAGTGTTCGCAAAGCAGATCGGGAAGCTGCCGTTGAAGTCGCGCGCCGACTACTTGGGTTGGGTTTCAGACTTTTGGCTACCAAAGGAACCTCCCGACATCTATCTGCGGCTGGGCTACAGTGCCAAACCATCAATAAAGTTCGTGAAGGACGGCCCCATATCGTGGATAGCATTATCAATGGGGAAATCGATTTGATTGTAAATACGACCGAGGGTAAACAATCAATTGCCGATTCTTTTACCATCCGCCGGGAAGCATTGCAAAACAAGGTCACCTATTCCACCACCATTTCCGGAAGTCTTGCGATTTGCGAAGCCATCCGTTACGAAGGCGAGCTAAACGTCTACCGGCTCCAGGATTTACACAAGGAGATGCAAGCATGAAGAAAACGCCATTGACGGTAGCGGGCGCTGAACGGCTCAAGGCCGAGTTGCAAAAACTTAAAACGGAAGATCGCCCTAGTGTGATTTCAGCAATTGCTGAAGCGCGTGAGCATGGCGATTTAAAGGAAAATGCCGAATATCACGCCGCACGGGAACAGCAAGGGTTCATCGAAGGCCGCATCAAAGATCTGGAGGCTAAATTGAGTAATGCCCAGGTCATCGATGTGACCAAATTGGAAAATACCGGCAAGGTCGTCTTTGGTGCCACAGTTGAACTACTCCAGCTGGAAAAGGATCAGCCAGTGACCTACCAAATTGTAGGCGATGACGAGGCTGATATTGAGGCGGGTAAGATTTCTGTCAGCTCACCTATTGCGCGGGCCTTGATCGGCAAGCAGGAGGGCGACGTGGCAGAGGTCAAGGCACCGGGCGGCTTGATCGAATATGAAATCGTCGAAGTCAAATATATTTAATGCCTGCGTCTAGCCACTAGTACACCGACAACATGATATTGACGGTTACAGAGCATCCCAAATTCGTCAATGCAAGGCGCGTCCCGCAGGAAAGGGTGGCTCCCTTTTCAAGGGGCGCAACGCCG
>JANTGD010000024.1 GCA_024763135.1 Thiotrichales bacterium
AAAGTCCACGCAAGCTCTTGGTGCACCTGGCAAATCAGAAAAACCTCTCATCACCAATAAGGTGACCACGAGTTTTTCCGATTCACCATGCACACCAGTATCTTACGCGTCTTTTTTGCGCCCAACTGAGGTTTTTAGGTTCAACGCAATTTTTTGGGCGTTTGATAGGCGATCACCTTACCGTCGCCAAACTGAATGTCTTTCCAGTGCTTCTTTTTAAACTGAATGCGCACCATAGCGCAGGTGGGAATTTCGCCCAGACCCTCATTGCAGAGTTTTTCTGCAAAACTGCTGATCACCGGATTGTGTCCGACCATGAGGATACACTCATCAGCATCGCGGCATTTACGTAACACCTCCAGATGAGTTTTAGAACTTGAAAAATAAAGTTTGTCGGTGAGTTTGAAGGGCGGCTTGCGTTTGAGGTGCTTGGCGATGATCTCCGCGGTTTTTACAGCGCGATAGGCCCCACTGGTGACAATGCGCTCCGGTTTAAGCCCTTGTTTGTTTAGCCAGTCCGCCATGCGCTGCGCATCCTGTCGGCCACGTTTCTTCAAGGGCCGCTCATAATCCGTCAATTCGGGATGGTTCCAACTGGATTTGGCGTGTCGCGTGATGATGAGTTCTAACATGGTCGGCTTTTAAACCTCCAGCACTGAGTTTTATTGTGTTGCTATGTGGTTAACCCGGCAGAATGAAACAACTGTGGCTAAGCAGAGATTTGACTGAAAGTTCCATGCCAATCATTAGCGCAACTATCTACCTTTAATTTTAGAAAATATCGGCTCAATTCGGCATCCCCTTACTGCGGCTTACGATGGATTGTCTTGACGGTTTTCTACCTTGGGCAGCGGTAAGGTAAACAGGCGTTGCGCGACTTGATCGGCCAGTTGTTCGATCGCCTGGTGCATCGCGTGCACGTAATCCGCATAGTCTCCGCCCTCAACGGGAATTTGTCGATGGATTCTATCAATCCACACGTGTTTTTCTTTTTCTCGCGGCAGAATTTCCCACTGGGCATCCAGCCACAAAGCGCCGCCCAGGCTGCCATCGAAACGCGAAAAGCGCACCCGGATCTGGTAATCGGGGTGGAGTCGGCCGGGCCAGGGGTAGGTGTAGACTCTGCGCGTGCCCAGGCGCGCCATCAGACGCGCCGCCAGAGCGTGTCCAATATCTTCTTCCAGGCGGCCGGCCCATTGATGAAGCTCGGAAAATTCAACTTGGTTATCGGTACGGCGGGTCACGATTTGAGGCCGTTCGAGTATGTTCGGCAGTTCAATGGGCCCCACGCCGAGGCTCAGCGCACGTTGTTGCTCTGGAGGCGGCGTCCGGCCTTGATAGAGTGCGTAGAGCTGTGTGGGAGGGGAACGCAATGCGCAGCCTGAGAGCAGAGCGAGCATCACGAACGCCAGTAGCAATGTGACCGGCCAGCGTTTAGCGCAGGGCGTTCTCTGCATGCCAGTGTCCGGTCGGGCTGCCCTCATTGCGTTGCGCTGCCCAAGGCGGGTGCGCGTAAAATGGCGTGCGTTATTTGGGTTTTTTTCCATAGAGTAGGGCATTGGGGTTGCGTTCGAGCAGTTCGGTCAGGGCTTCGAAGGCGCGTACCGCGCTCGACATTTCCTCAATGAGCTGCCGGACATCGTAGTACAACGGTGAGTCTTCATTGAGTATGGATTGAGTGTCGGCCAGGGTGAGCTGCACCTGGTTGAGTGTTGCAAGCAGTTGCTCACTTAACGGTGACAGGCTGCTGTCCAGGTGCTCGGTCATGGAGCGGGTATTGGACAATAACGCCGTGAGATCTGCGAGGGCTTGGGGGGATGCGGCTGCCGCGAGGAAACGATTGAGCCCTTGGATGCTGGTTTCGAGTTCCTGGGTGATTTCCAGCAGAGGCATTTCTCCGACTTTGTTCAACAGATCGGACAGGTTGCGGGTGATTTTCTCCAGATCGCCCGGTACGGTAGGGAATACGAGATAGGGGTCTTCGGGGGTAATTTTGGCCGCAGGGGCATCTTCGAGGAAGTCAAGATCGATAAACAATTGCCCGGTGATGAGGTTGCCCGATTGCAGTTGCGCGCGCAGACCGTGGTCCACGAGGCGTTCGAGCATGTCTGCAGGGTCCTTGAGTTTTTCATCCTGAAATATCAGCTCGGGATGAAGGCCGACGAGCACGGGAATCTTGGCATCCAAAGAGTCGCTGTCGACGCGGAGTTCAATATCCACGACTTCGCCCACCTTCATACCGCGAAACTCGACGGGCGCGTCCACATCCAGTCCACGCACGGAACTATCAAAATACATAATAAAATACTGCGTGAGGGTGTAAGGGCGCTCATTGGTGGCCGCATAGTTAGGAAACAGCGGGAAATAGTCCCCTTCTTTGCTCGGTGTCCCGGCGCTTAAATTGTGCGGTGTCGCAAACGCAATACCCCCAGCAATCAAGGCCTCGATGGACTCGATTCGGGCTGTTACTCCCTTGGGGGTGAATTGCAGATCCACGCCGGTGACGTTCCAAAAGCGGGTGTTGCTGCGGACCAGCGAATCATAGGGTGCGCGGATGAAAACCGAAATAGAAACCGAATGCCCGGATTCGTCCAGGCTATAGTGGATGACCTCGCCCACTTCGATTTGCCGATAGAACACCGGAGCACCGATTTCCAAGCCACCCAGGTTTTCGGCGACCAGATGAAAGCTGCTGCCCTGTTGGTCGGACTCCAGTAAAGGCGGTGTGTCGAGACCTTCGAATACCGCAGGCGCCTCACCGCCCCCTTCACCGGGATCCATGGCAATGTAAATACCCGAAATCAGCGTTGAAAGGCCGGAGATGCCTTTGGTGCTGATCCGTGGTTGAACGATCCAGAAACGCGTGTTATCGGAGAGGTGATGGGCCAGACTCTTGTCGAGTTCTGCGGTGATTTCCACCTGGGAGAGGTCCGCCGACAGGCCGATATTTTTTACTTTGCCGATTTCCACATCCTTGTAGCGAATGCGGGTCTTACCGGCTTCAACGCCCGCGGCCTGACTGAACTGGATGTGGATGGTTGGCCCTTTTTCGCTGATGACTTTGTAGGCCAGCCAGCCTCCAATCAGAGCAGCGATGATCGGCACCAGCCAAATCAAAGAAAGACCACGCGGTTCCTCTAATTGCGCTTCGGGCAAATCGGCCAGAGGGTCAGCAGTGTGCGTGTCAGTCATGTTGGGCGTGATCCCATAGGAGGCGCGGATCGAACGTGTGGGCAGCAAACATGGTGAGCACGACCACCGCGGCAAAGGACAGGGCACCCGCTCCGGGTTCGATGGATGCCAAGTTACCAAATTGTACCAAAGCCGTCAGCACGCCGATGACAAAGATGTCTACCATGGACCAGCGTCCTACGAATTCGGTCAAGCGGTAGAGTCGCGTGCGATCCAGGGTTCGCCAGTTCGATGCACGCCGAATGCTGATCAGCAAGCCACTGAGTACCACGAGTTTCAGCAGGGGAACGAAAATACTTGCCACGAAGACGATCGTCGCCAGCGGCCACATGCCTTCGGCAAGCAAGTGCATGACACCTTGTAATATGGTGCTCGGTTCGCCCCTGCCGAGATACACGACGCTCATTACAGGGAGTGTATTGGCAGGGATATAGAGAATGGTAGCAGCAATCAACAATGCCCAGGTTTTACTTAGACTGCGCGGGATTCGACTGTGCAGCGTCGCTCCGCAGCGCGGACAGCGATGTTTGCCGGTGCGCGGGACAGGTTTGCGCAGCAGCAGATGACAACTGTCGCAGGCGATGAGTCCTGCGTTACGCGCAGTCAGGAATTTCATGAAGGTTGTTCCCAGGGCAGCTGTTCCCAATAGTCGAAGAGATCCAGGGTGGTCGAGAGCAGCGCCATGGTACCGATCAGCGCGGCGAAGGCGTAGAGCGATAGGCCGGGAATGACATGCGCGATATCACCGAGTTTGACCACTGCAACCAAGACGGCCAACATAAAAATCTCCAGCATGCCCCAGGGTTGGGTGCTTTGGAGAAACCGGGCTAGGCCGGCACTATGCCGTGCCGGCCGTCGCCCCAATCGCAGGGGAAGGAGAAGATAGATGACGCCGAGTAGCTCTGCGAGGGGAAATACAAAAGTAGTGAGTAGCACCAGGGTGCCGAGAATCGGTTGGTCCCAGGCGTACAGCGACAACGAGCTGGACACCAGCGTACTGTCCAGGCGTTGGCCCTGGGCATCGAGCGTGAGAAACGGGAAGCTGTTGGCAAGCACGAATAGTATGAACCCCGTGAGCGCAAGCGCGAGACTGCGGTCGATGCCGCCATGGCTGGGTGCGCGCAGCATTGCACCACAGCGCAGACAACGTGCCTTTTTATGAGAGTGATACAACGGAACTCGCTGGAGCAGGTCACAGTCGTGACAGGCAATGAGTCGGGACTTAGGCACGGTGGAAAAGTTCGGTAGTCGAGGGCCGATCAAAACAGTTGCAGAGTCTAATCGAAGTGCAGTGGCTCTGACCAGTATCGGCAGCCAGGCCGATCGGGGATGGGGGTTTGCTGCAGCGGACGCAGCGCGACGCGGTGACAGGGGCGAATGCTGGCGAATCAAGCGCGCATATGGTATAACTCGCGCGCTCTGCAACGTCACGCCCAAGCATGGTGTGGCAGGGCAACTACACACACCTGTCGGCACAGTCATCGGGTTGCCGTTTGTTGACTTTTCAGTAAGCGGTTGTTGGCTGGGACAGGTGGAGGAATCAGGCTGTTAGAGCGCGATACTGCTAGATAGCGGTGGCCACAGCCTTAATGAAAAACCCGGGACATTGCGGTAGATCCAGTTGAGCGCCGATCGGACGACGCTGGCTTGTGCCACAAGCGTCCCCTATTGTTTGGAGAAATTTATGACAACGGTCACTATGCGCCAGATGCTCGAGGCTGGCGTGCACTTCGGTCACCAGACCCGCTACTGGAGCCCAAGAATGGCTCCGTTTATCTTCGGATCGCGTAACAAGATCCACGTTATCAATCTTGAAAAGACCCTGCCGCTGTTCGAAGAGGCGCTCAATTATGTGGGCAAGCTTGCATCCAAAGGCGGCACCATTCTGTTTGTGGGTACCAAACGATCGGCGCGTGATGCGATTAAAGCAGAGGCCGAGCGTTGTGGGATGCCCTATGTAAACCAACGCTGGCTCGGTGGCATGCTGACCAATTTTAAAACCGTCAAAAAATCCGTCAAACGCCTCAAAGATCTTGAAGCGATGGAGAGCGACGGCTCGTTTGAACGCTTGAGTAAGAAAGAAGTTCTCATGCTGCGGCGGGAAAAAGATAAGCTCGAAAAATCACTCGGCGGTATCAAGGATATGCGCACGGTGCCTGATGCAATGTTCGTAATCGACGTCGGCTATGAAAAAATTGCCGTAAAAGAAGCTAAAAAACTCGGTATTCCTGTGGTCGCGGTGGTGGATACCAATAATTCGCCCGAAGGCCTCGATTACGTCATTCCCGGCAATGACGATGCGATTCGCGCCATTCAGCTGTACGTAACAGCAGTTGCCGATGCGATTGTCGAAGGCAAGGCAGCTGCCGCCAAAGCGCCAGAAGCTGTGGAAGAGTTCGTAGAAGTGAAGGACGATCCCGCGGCTGCTCAGGCACCTGCCGAAGCAACAGCTGAAAACAGTGCGCCAGCGGCTGAAGCTGCAACAGATGAAGCCGCCCAGAAGTAGTCAATATCACTAGTTATTCGGAGTAAATCAATGGCAATTACTGCTGCAATGGTAAAAGAACTCCGCGAGCGTACGGGCGCGGGGATGATGGAATGTAAAAAGGCGCTGACGGCTGCCGATGGGGATATGGAGGCGGCCATCGAGGCTATGCGTAAATCCGGGGCGGCCAAAGCGGTCAAGAAAGCGGGTCGGGTCGCAGCGGAGGGTCAGGTTGTGATCACGTTGTCGGACGATCTGAAAAAAGCCTCGATCGTGGAAATCAATTGTGAAACCGACTTCGTCGCTAAGGATGAGAGCTTTAATCGGTTTGCACAAGCGGTGGGCAAGCTTGCACTGGAAAACGGCGTGACCTCTGTGGAAGCGCTCAGCGCACTTAAACTCGATAATGGCCAGACAGTGGAAGAGGCGCGTCAGGAACTGGTTGCCAAGATTGGTGAAAACATTCAGATTAGACGCGTGACTTATATCGAAGCCACCGAGGGTACCTTAGGTTCCTACCGTCACGGTATGAAAATTGGTGTGGTTGTGGAAGTCGCGGGGGGTGATCAGACACTGGCCAAAGACATCGCGATGCACATCGCAGCAAGCCGGCCCGTGTGTGTGGATGAATCACAGGTGCCTGAAGACATGCTGGCAAAAGAAAAGGAAATATTTGCTGCGCAGGCAGCGGAAAGTGGCAAGCCTGAAAATATCGTTGAGAAGATGGTTACCGGCCGGATCAAAAAATATCTCAAGGAAATTACGCTCCTCGGTCAGCCCTTTGTGAAGAACCCTGACCAGACGATTGCGCAGCTGCTCAAAGATGCCGATGCGCGGGTGTTGGGGTTCTCCCGTATCGAGGTTGGCGAAGGAGTCGAAAAGAAACAGGAAGATTTTGCCGCCGAGGTGATGGCTCAGGTCAAAGCGAGCTGAGCGCGCCGCGCATCAGTTCTCAAGGGACATCGTGGGATGTCCCTTTTTTTATCTGTAGCTTGTTCGGTGCCCTGGTATTGCCGCGTGCTTGGGGCAGACTGCGGTGCAGCGGCTGACGTTAAAGCGATTCAAGAACAATACCCATCGGCAAGGAGATAGCGCATGACAAGCGATCCGTTCAATAAACCCCGTCGCATTCTATTGAAACTCAGTGGTGAAGCCTTGATGGGCAAGCTCGATTATGGCATCGAGCCGCAGATGATCGGGCGTATCGCACGGGAAATTGCTGAACTTAATCGTGAAGGTTTCGAACTGGCGCTGGTGGTTGGAGGTGGCAATATTTTTCGTGGTGCGGGACTGGCCAAGGCAGGTATGGACCGGGTGACTGGCGACCATATGGGGATGTTGGCTACCGTCATGAACGCTTTATCCCTTCAGGATGCCATTGAGCGCGAAGCTGTCCACTGTCGTGTCATGTCGGCCTTGACGATTCACCAGGTCTGCGAGGACTACATTCGCCGACGGGCCATCCGGCACTTGGAAAAAGGCCGTGTGGTGATCTTTGCGGCCGGAACGGGCAATCCCTACTTCACTACGGATTCTGCGGCCAGTCTGCGCGCGATCGAAATCAAGGCCGATTTGATGCTGAAAGCCACGAAGGTCGATGGTGTGTATGATGCGGATCCAATGAAAAATCCACAGGCTAAGCGTTACGATGTGGTTCGATATGATGACGCTTTGACGCAGAAGCTCGGCGTCATGGATGCCACGGCGATTGTCATGTGTCGCGATAATAATCTGCCGCTGCGCGTGTTCAATATCTATAATGAAGGCGATTTGTTACAGGTTGCCCGGGGCGCTGCCATCGGTACCTTGGTCTATTGAGGATAAGTAATCATGATTGAAGATATTCTGAAAGACGCCGAAGCGCGCATGCAAAAAAGTATTGCCGCGCTGCGTACAGAACTCGCCAAAATTCGCACAGGCCGGGCGCATCCCAGCCTTTTGGATCACGTGACCGTGGAATATTACGGCTCGGATGTGCCGATCAGCCAGGTTGCCAATGTGAATGTGGAAGATCCCCGCACGCTGACCGTGACCCCTTGGGAAAAAGATATGGTGGGTAAGGTTGAAAAGGCCATTATGACCTCTGATCTTGGTCTCAATCCTTCATCTGCGGGATTGGTTATTCGGGTGCCAATGCCAGCGCTGACCGAGGAACGCCGCCGTGATTTGGTTCGGGTGGTCAAACAAGAGGTAGAAAACGGACGCGTGGCAGTGCGCAATATCCGTCGGGATGCCAATTCCGATCTCAAAGAATTGCTCAAGGAAAAAGAAATCTCCGAGGACGAGGAGCGCCGCGCCCAGGAGCAGGTGCAGAAACTGACGGACAAAGCCATTAAAGAGATGGAAGGCGTATTGGAGGAGAAAGAACGGGAGTTAATGGCGATCTGATGTGCAGGTGACTGTACTGCGTTGGTATCGACCTGAACAAACCATGCGGGATTCGTTGTGTCATGGAACATGGATGATAGGGCCTGAGCAGGGGGATGTGGTATGCGTTGAGCATTACGCACGTAGCTGCAGCCGCATGCTGGTGGCGTCTGGAAAGAGGGACCGACCGTGAAATGGGAGCTGCCCCACGTGCCGCGGCATGTTGCGATTGTGATGGATGGCAACGGCCGTTGGGCTAAAGCACGCCTTTTACCCCGCACCGCAGGCCACAAAAAGGGCGTGGATGCACTGCGCAATACGGTTGAAGCCTGTTCTCAGGCTGGGGTTGAGGTGCTGACGGTGTTTGCATTTTCCAGCGAGAATTGGCGTCGGCCAGAAGCTGAAGTCTCGGTGCTCATGGAACTGTTTTTTAGTTCTCTGCGGCGCGAGTCCAAGCGCATGGCCACCCATAATATCCGGATGAAAATTATCGGTGATCTGCAGCGCTTTTCATCTAAATTGCAAGGGGCTATCGAGGAGACCGAAGCACTGACGGCGCATTGCACGGGCATGCAGTTCAATATTGCAGCCAATTATGGAGGGCGTCAGGATATTGTGCTCGGGCTGCGGCGTCTGTGTGCCGAGGTTGCTGCAGGACAACGCAGCGCTGCTGAACTCGAAGAGTCTGATATTTCCGGCGTTTTGGCCACCGCCGGGCTGCCCGATCCGGATTTGTTTATTCGTACCGGGGGTGAGCAGCGGATCAGTAATTTTCTGCTTTGGCAGCTTGCCTACACGGAGTTGTACTTTACCGCTACACTGTGGCCGGAATTCGATACCGGGGCCTTATTAGATGCCTTTAAATTCTTTGCCTCCCGCGAGCGCCGTTTTGGGCAGATCAGCGAGCAGTTACCAAATGATTAAGGCGCGTTTGCTGTCAGGTTCTATTTTGGGCCTGATGATACTGCTGATTGTCATTCTGGCGCCCAATCAATGGTTTGCGTTGGCCTGTTGTGTGCTGTTCGGGATCGCCGCCTGGGAGTGGGCACGCCTGACCTCGCAAAGTGAACCGATTGCAAAAGTGAGCTATCTGGGTGCGACCATCGCATTGTTTGGCCTCTTGTGGTCTCTGCGCAATCAGTCTGTCAGCGGCTTGTGGCTGGGCATGGCGGTGGTATTCTGGGCAGCGTTGAGCCTGTTCTTACGCCGCTATCATCGAGATGAAAGCACAGGGCCACGCTGGCAGTGGTCGCTGGCGCTGGCAGGCTTGATCGTCATTCCCGCTGCATGGCTGGCATTTGTCAAACTGCATGCTATTCACTATGGTTGGTTACTCTATGTCTTGATCCTTGCGGCTTCGGCAGATTCGTTTGCATTTTTGATCGGTAAGCTCATGGGCCGGCATAAGCTCGCACCCGAGCTGAGCCCGGGTAAAACGCTCGAAGGGTTTATGGGGGGAATGATGGCGGTATTCCTGTTGAGCCTGTTAACAGCGTGGTGGGTGGGGTTTTCCGGGTCGACCCTGCTGGTTTTCGTGCTATTGAGCTTAATCACGGGTTTACTTTCGGTGGAAGGCGATTTGTTTGAAAGTCTCATTAAGCGAGAGGCAGGTGTGAAAGACAGTGGGACGATTCTGCCCGGACATGGCGGCATTCTGGATCGCTTCGATAGCCATTTGGCGGCTGCACCGCTGTTTTACCTGGGTCTGCATTGGATGATCCTTAAATGAGCGACGGACACATGCGACAGGGTGTGGCCATTCTTGGTTCTACCGGAACCATTGGCGTGAATACCCTGGATGTGATCGAGCGAAATCCGCAGCGCTACCGGGTCGTGGCCCTCAGTGCACATCGCAATGTATCCCGTCTGCTGGCGCAATGTCGCCAATGGCAGCCGGCGTATGCGGTATTGGCCGATGCAACCCAGGCTGAGCACTTTTCCCGGCAACTGCTTGAAGCGGGTCTGGAAACGCGGGTGCTCAGCGGTGTCGAGGGACTCTGCGAGATTGCCCGGTTAGGGGAAGTCGATCAGGTAATGGCTGGCATCGTTGGGGCGGCAGGGCTATTGCCTACATTGGCGGCAGCGCAGGCGGGCAAACGGGTGCTTCTGGCCAATAAGGAGGCACTGGTGATGTCGGGGGCCTTGTTCATGCGCGCGGTTCGAGAGCATGGTGCGCAATTGCTACCGATCGACAGTGAGCATAACGCCATCTTTCAATGCCTGCCTGAGGGAGGCGCTCAGAGTTTGAGCGACGCGGGGATTGAGAGCATCTTGCTCACAGCGTCTGGAGGCCCTTTTCGCGAGTATGCGCCTGAGCAACTCGAGCGCGTGACGCCAGAGCAGGCCTGCGCACATCCCAATTGGGTCATGGGGCGTAAGATTTCTGTCGATTCGGCCACGATGATGAACAAAGGCCTGGAGATCATCGAAGCCTGCTGGCTGTTCAATACCACGCCACAGGCGATACAGGTTGTCATTCATCCGCAAAGCGTCATCCATTCGATGGTCGCCTATAGAGACGGTTCGGTGCTGGCCGAATTGGGTAACCCCGACATGCGGACTCCGATTGCGCATGCTATGGCTTGGCCGGAGCGGGTCGATTCCGGGGTGGCACCGCTGGATTTATTTGCGATCGCGCAGCTGGATTTTGAACCCCCTGATGAAACCCGATTCCCCTGTTTGCGCCTCGCGAAAGAAGCCTGGCAGCAGGGTGGCGCGGCGACGACAGTACTCAATGCAGCCAATGAGATTGCCGTCGCGCGCTTTCTTACCCATGAACTTGCATTTACCGCTATTCCCAACATCATCGAGACCTGCCTTACCGAGTTAGGCACGCTGCAGGGTGACTCTGTGGATGAATTACTGCAGGTCGATGCCCAAACACGCGCACTGGCGCGGCAATTGCGCTGATGGGTGTGGGATGGCGCCCCCTGCGCAGCGATGTCAGGTCTGACGCAATAAGATTCGGAGATTCCATGCGATGAGCTTTTTCACCAGCCTGTTTGCCTTTCTATTTGCGATTGCGGTGCTGGTCGCGATCCACGAGTTTGGTCATTACTGGGTGGCCAAACAACTGGGCGTCAAAGTCCTGCGTTTTTCGATCGGATTTGGGCGTCCCCTGTGGCGTCGGGTGGCCGGTAAGGATCAGACCGAGTATGTGGTTGCCGCGATTCCACTTGGGGGCTATGTGAAGATGCTCGACGAACGAGAGGGCGAGGTTCCCGCTGCAGAGCTGGATCGGGCTTTCAATCGTCAGCCTGTGGGCAAGCGTATTGCGATTGTTGCGGCGGGACCGATTTTCAACTTTCTATTCGCCATTGTGTTGTATGCAGTGATGTACATGGTTGGGGTCAATGGCATCAAGCCGATGATTGGCGAGGTGTTGCCCGGTTCGATTGCAGAACAGGCCGGGTTGCAAGCCGGGGAAGAGATTGTCGCGGTCAACGGCCGCCCAACCAAGACCTGGGAAAATGCCGCACTCGCGATGATCAACGGTGCGCTGAATAACGGCAGTGTGTTGCTGACATTGGCCGATCAGGAGGGATATACCGAAGAGCGCCGTTTGGATTTGAGCGATGCCCGTAATCTGCTCAAGGAGGGGAACACCCTCGACAATATCGGGATCAAACCATGGCGCCCCAAGATTCCTGCGGTGCTGGCCGAGGTGGTCCCCGGGGGTGCGGCCGATCGGGCCGGATTGCGGGCTGGAGATCGTGTGATTGAAATGGGGGGTATTCCCATTGTGACCTGGGAGGATCTTGTAGCACAGGTCCATGCGCATCCAAACCAGAGCATGGATGTCATCATAGAACGCCAAGGCGAGCAGCTCGAATTACGCCTGAAACCTGAGCAGGTTACCGCCGATGGGCAGGTCATTGGCCGCATTGGCGTGCGTCCTGTGGTCGATCCCAAGGCGTGGCAGCGTGTTCAGGTGAATGTCAGTTACGGGCCCCTAGAGTCGCTGGCCAAAGGCGTAACACGTACCTGGGATATGTCGATCCTGACGCTGCGGGTTATGTGGAAAATGATTACCGGGGAGGCATCGCTGAAAAATGTCAGTGGTCCTTTGACCATTGCGGAATTCGCTGGCATGTCGGCACTCGTGGGCCTGTCTGCTTTTTTGGGTTTTTTGGGTATTGTCAGTGTCAGTCTGGGGGTCCTTAATCTCTTGCCTGTACCGGTTCTGGATGGTGGGCACCTGCTTTTTTACGTCATTGAGCTGATCAGGGGACAGCCGCTTTCTGAGGCAGTTGAAGCCTTGGGGCAACGGATTGGCCTTGCTATATTAGGCGGCCTCATGTTGCTGGCCTTCTATAACGATTTAACCAGGTTATTGAATTAATGCGCTTTTTTCTTTATCGCTGGCTACTGCCTTGGATGGTGGTCGCGGCGTTCTTTGCGACCCCACTGTATGCAGAGGACGGCTTTGTGATTCGTGATATCGAGGTTTTGGGCCTTGAGCGGGTTTCACAGGGTGCGGTGCTTGCGAATCTGCCCGTGGATGTGGGTGACCGTCTCGAGCCTGGGCAGGAGCGCGTTTTGCTGCATGCGCTCTACAAGAGCGGTTTGTTTGATGATGTCAAAATCGGGCGGGATGGCGATAAGCTCGTGGTGCAGGTCAGAGAGCGTCCGGCGATCGCCGAGATCAGCATTGAAGGAAATAAAGATATTGAGACGGACCAGCTCAAAAAAGCCTTGCGTGAGGCAGGTATTGATAAAGGGCGGGTGTTCAATCGCTCAGTATTAGAGGATCTCGAGCGTGAACTGCGCCAGCAGTATTACATGCACGGTAAGTACAATCTGAAAATCGATACCGAGGTCAAGCCCCTGGAAGGGAATCGGGTGGATATTGCGATCAAGATTTCTGAAGGCGTGGTGTCTAAGATTCGACGCGTCAATATTATCGGAAACCGGCACTACACTGACGAGGAATTACTCAAGGGTTTCCATTCGGGCGTGCCAGCTACCTGGGCTCTGTTCAGCAGTAAGGATAAATACTCCAAACAAAAACTGGCGGCAGACCTGGAAACCTTACGCGCCTTCTATCTTGATCGGGGGTATCTTAACTTCCAGATCAATTCCACCCAGGTGACGATGACCCCCGACAAAAAAGATATCTATCTCAATATTAATATCAGCGAAGGTGACAAGTACACGATCAAGGAGGCCCATTTAGCGGGGGAGATGGTCATTGATGAAGCGGAATTGCGCAAACTCATCCAGTTTCAGCCAGGTGAAACCTTCTCCCGAGCCAAAGTGACGCAATCGATTCGCGATATTAAGAATAAACTCGGTGAAAAAGGTTACGCGTTTGCGGATATCGAAGTGGCACCGAAGATCGATGAAACTGAGAATACGGTGGTGCTCAATCTGGTGATTAAACCAGGTAAACGCGTCTATGTTCGGCGTGTGAATTTCTTTGGGAACGCCAAAACTCGGGATGAGGTGTTTCGGCGTGAAATGCGCCAATTGGAAGGTGCGTGGTTTTCAACGCCTGCAGTACAGCGCTCCAAGGTGCGTATCCAGCGGTTGCCGTTTGTGGAAACAGTCAATGTCGAGCGCAAACGTGTGCCCGGCAGCGATGAGCTGATTGACCTGGATTTTACGGTCACCGAGCGCCTGGCAGGTAGTTTTTCAGCCGGTGCGGGTTATTCGCAGAATCAGGGTCTGCTGATCAATCTGGCATTTAATCAAGACAACTTTTTTGGCACGGGAAAAAAATTAGGGATTAATTTCAATAATAGTAGTTCCAATACTGTCTACAGTATTTCCTATACCAACCCGTATTATACGATCGATGGTATTTCACGCGGCTTTACCGCGTTTTACCGGACCACCGATGCTGCCGAGGCAGATGTTTCCGACTACGTCGCAGATCGCTATGGTCTCAGCGTGAACTATGGAATTCCTTTAACCGAATATGACGGATTCCGCTTAAGTCTTGGCTACGAGAATATCGATATCACGACCAATCCCACAAGCTCGCCGAGCGAAATTCTCGATTTTGTGGCAGCCAATGGTAGCCGCTACGATCAATTTACGAGCAACGCTTCTTTTACCCACGATACGCGTGACCGTACGGTATTCGCGACCAAGGGTAACTACCAGAGAATTCGTCTTGAAGCCTCGATCCCCGGCTCCGACCTCGATTACTATAAACTCAGTTATCGCAATACGCAGTTGTGGAAACTGAGCCAGCGCTTTAGTCTGTCCGGAATGTTTGATGTAGCCTATGGTGACGCCTACAACCAGACGTCAGATCTACCGTTCTTTGAAAAGTATTATGCAGGGGGTATTAGTTCGGTTCGCGGCTATCGTACGAACAGTCTGGGGCCTTTGTCCTCAACAAATGACCCTTTTGGGGGGAATTTCCGGACCCTGGCACGTGGGGAGTTGTTTTTTCCTGCGCCATTCGCCTTGGACAATCCTTCTGTGCGCATGGGTGCGTTTGTGGATGCAGGCAATGTGTTTGAGGATCCTGATCATTTCGATCAGGATGAGTTGCGCAGTTCAGCCGGTTTGTCTTTCGAATGGCTGTCGCCCATAGGGCCTTTGACGTTCAGTTATGCCAAGGCACTGAATGCCAAAGACGGCGATGATCGTCAGGCTTTCCAATTTTATATCGGTGGTACTTTTTGAGGTGACATCCTATGTATAAGAAAATCCAATGGCTTTTGGTAGTGACATGTTTACTGATTGCGTCCCCAACCTTGTTGGCAGCGCAACAGGTCAATATTGGCGTGGTCAATGTACCCAAGGTATTAAAAGATTCTCCCCAGGCCGAAGCGCTGAGCAAGGCGTTGTCCGAACAATTTGCCGATCGGGAAAAAGCCTTGGTCGCAGAACAGGAACAGCTGCGCAAACTCGATGAGGATTATCAAAAGAACAAAGACGTGATGTCCAAGTCTGAAAGCGAAACCAAGGCCAAGGAACTTCGCGAGAAAATCAAAGAGTTCAAACGTAAGTCGGCGGCTTTCAATGAAGATCTCAGCGCGGCTCGCAATGAAGCTTTAGGCAAGCTGCAAAATGACATCTACAAGGCAATCAATGAATTGGCCAAAGATGAAGGTTACGATTTGATTTTGAGTGAGGCGGTGCTCTATGCCAGCGATAAAATCGATATTACCGATAAGCTGATTAAGCGTCTGGAAGCGCAGAAGTAAAAATTTGAGCGATGTCAGAGATCGGAATCCGCTGAGGTGCGAGGTACTGATGACGGATGCAGGGCTTTTCCCCGATTTCCTGACTCAATTCGTTGAATAGCCGGGCGACTCGCCCGATTGACTCGAAGCAATGACCTTGAAACCCCGCGCTGTTGCGATAGTGCCTATCCTCCAACAACCTCCCACACAGAGGGCTGAGCGACGTCGCTGTAAAATCAGACAACCAGCGGTATCGTTGACAGTGAGGAGGATGTTGATCACGGGAGCATGCGTACTATGGGTCTGACCGTTCAGCAACTTGCGGATCAACTGGGATTGGATCTCAAGGGTGCCGGGGCCGGCGTGCTTGAAGGGGTCAACACCCTCAAGGCCGCGTCCCCTAACGAGCTGAGCTTTCTCAATAATCCAAGTTATTTGCAGCAGCTCAACGATACACATGCGGGCGCTGTGATTCTTGGGGCAGAGTTTGTGGCCGCGTGTCCGGTGCCCGCGCTTCTCGCCGAGGATCCCTATTATGCCTATGCCCAGGCAGCCAGTTTGCTCTATCCGCCAACGGAATTTCCCGCGGGGATTCACCCCGCTGCCTGTATCGATCCAGATGCAGACATCGATGCCACTGCCTGTATCGAAGCGGGTGCGGTGATTGCGCGAGGCGCCGATATCGGTCCTGCCTGCCGTGTCGGTGCCAATAGTTACGTGGGTGAAAACAGTCAGCTTGGAAGTCAGACAATACTGGAGCCCAATGTGTCGGTGATGGGTAATGTGCACATGGGGGCGCGCTGTCACATCTATCCTGGCGCGGTGATTGGCGCGGATGGATTTGGCTTTGCAAATCATAAGGGACAGTGGCTGCGAATTCCTCAGATTGGGGGCGTAACCCTTGGTGACGATGTGGAAGTGGGGGCCAATACCACGATCGACAGCGGTGCGATCGAACCGACTCGTGTCGGTAACGGTGTGAAGCTCGATAACTTGATTCAGGTTGCGCATAATGTCGTGATCGGGGATCACACGGCGATTGCAGGCTGTACCGGTATTGCAGGCAGCGCGAAAATTGGCAGCCATTGTGCAATTGGTGGCGGCGTGGGGATTGTCGGGCACATTACCATCACCGATAATGTCGTGATTACAGGTATGAGCTTTATTGCCCACGATATTACAGAGCCTGGTAGCTATTCCTCGGGAGTGCCGCAGGATGTAACGCCGAAATGGCGTCGCAACTATATTCGTTTTCACCAGCTCGATGATATGGCCAAGCGTATCAAGCGTTTGGAGAAACAGATGGGGCCAAAAAAGTAGCCCTGTCGTGTAGCGTTATTGTCGTGGCCGCGTGAGTAGGGCGGGGCAAGGTCTCACACTGCAAACAACAAAAGAACCGACCGGGGCGATTGTGGAGCGACCAGGTCCGATCAGAAGGAAATGTTATGAACATCCAAGAAATCATGCGTCACCTGCCTCACCGCTATCCCTTTCTGTTGGTAGATAAGGTGATCGAATTCAAGCCGGGTGATTCGCTAACCGCACTGAAAAATGTTTCCTTCAATGAACCTCATTTCCAGGGACATTTTCCAGATTTTCCTATTATGCCGGGCGTTTTGATCCTGGAGGCACTCGCACAGGCGTCGGGTGTCTACGAGTTTGCCAGTCGTGCGGCGGCCAATGAATCGACCGATTTTCTGTATTTATTCGTCTCAATCGATAAGGCACGGTTCCGGCGGCAAGTGGTGCCGGGGGATCAGCTGATTTTGCATATCGCGCCGATTTCCAAAAAACGCAACATGGCCAAGGTTGCGGGGACCGCAAGCGTCGATGGAGAAACAGTCGCCACAGCGGAACTGATGTGCGCCCAGCAGGAGATCGAGCGGTGATAGCACCCCAAGCCATCATCGATCCTGCCGCGCAGATTGCCGATGATGTGGAAGTTGGACCGTTTACCGTGATCGAAGGCGACGTCCACATCGACTCAGGCACTTGGATTGGTTCTCATGTGGTGATCAAAGGACCAACACACATTGGCAAACACAATAAGATCTATCAGTTTTGCTCCCTGGGAGAAGGGCCACAGGATCTTAAATACGCAGGAGAGCCCACACGCCTGATTATTGGTGACGAAAATACCTTTCGAGAATACTGTACTGTCAACCGAGGAACGGCGTCGGGGCATTTTGAAACAGTCATTGGTAACCAAAATCTCATCATGGCTTATGTGCACATAGCCCATGATTGCGTCATCGGTAACCAAACTATTTTTTCCAATGCAGCCTCTCTGGCCGGCCACGTCACCGTTGAAGATCAGGCAATCCTTGGCGGCTTTACACTCGTGCACCAATTCAGCCATATTGGAAAACATGCCTTTACCGGTATGGGCACCGCATTGAATCGCGATTTACCGCCTTATACCATGGCTTCTGGAAATTACGCGCGCGCAATCGGCATCAACAAAGAAGGCCTCAAACGACGCGGCTTTACCCCAGAAGCGATCAGAGCGTTGAATCAGGCATTTCGCCTCATGGTCAAGGGCCGCGACCGTGAATTCGCCCGCGCCGAGGTGCAAAGCCTGGTTGATGCATTCCCCGAAGTTTCAGAATTCGTTGCATTTATAGAAGGAAGTCAACGAGGGATCGTGCGCTAGTACCTCGTCAACATGATATTGACGGTTACAGAGCATCCCAAATTCGTCAATGCAAGGCGCGTCCCGCAGGAAAGGGTGGCTCCCTTTTCAACCTAAAAACCTCAGTTGTATCACAAAAGTCCACGCAAGCTCTTGGTACACCTGGCAAATCAGAAAAACCTCTCATCACCAATAAGGTGACCACGAGTTTTTCCGATTCACCATGCACACCAATATCTTACGCGTCTTTTTTG